>JAGRBM010000309.1 GCA_020434085.1 Chrysiogenia bacterium
CCGCTCAACCCTTCGAGACGGCCCTTCGGGCCTCCTCAGGGCGAACGGGAATATGCCCGGACTACATCTAGACGGCGTCCACCACGCGCCTGAGTTTCTCGCGCACCTCGCCGGCGACTTCGCCGAGTGAGGGATTTTCCACGGCGCTCATCGATGCGACCGGGTCGACGGCGGCCACCTCGACGCGGCCGGATTCGTCGGCGCGCACGACCACATTGCACGGGAGCATGGTCCCGATCTTGTTCTCGGCCTGCAGGGCCTGGTGGGCGAATCCGGGATTGCAGGCGCCGAGGATGAGATAGGCGGGCATCTCCGCGCCGAGCTTCTTCTTCATGGTCGCCTGCACGTCGATCTCCGTCAGGACGCCAAAGCCTTCCTTGCCAAGCTCGGCGCGCACTTTCTCGACGACCTCGGGAAAGGGCGCGCTCACCAGTTTCGAGAAGTAGTAACTCACGGGGGCCTCCTGCCTTGGGCAATTGCGCCTATACTGGCACGGGCGCGCCCGGCCGCGCCAATCCCCACGGGAGTCCCGCCCATGCCCCGCGCCCCCGCAGCCCATACAGCCAAAGACGCGAGCGCCGCGCTGCGCGCGCTGGCCGATCCCGAGGTCGCCGCCCACGCCGCGCGCTACTTCAAGACCGGCCCGGGCGAGTACGGCGAGGGCGATCAGTTCCTCGGACTTCGCGTCCCGCAGGTCCGCGCCGTGGCACGCGCCCACAGGGAGATGCCACTCGCCGAAGTCCGCAAGCTGCTGGCGTCCGGGTATCACGAGGAGCGCCTGTGCGCGGCGCTCATCCTGGTGACCCAGTTCCAGCGCGGCGATGAAAAGACCCGCGCCGCGATCTACCGCGCCTACGTGGCGGGTCTGAAACACCTCAACAACTGGGATCTCGTCGACACCAGCGCCCCGCACGTCGTGGGCGGCTGGCTGCTCTCGCGGGACCGGAGCCAGCTCTACAAGTGGGCGCGCTCGCGGAGCCTGTGGAAGCGCCGCGTCGCCATCATGGGTACCTTCGCCTTCATCCGCCAGGGCGACTTTGCCGATACCCTCGCCATCGCCGAGATTCTTCTGGGCGACAAGCACGACCTCATCCACAAAGCCGCCGGCTGGATGCTCCGCGAAGTGGGCAACATGGACCGCGCCGTAGAAGAGGCGTTTCTCAGGAAGCACTACCAGGACATGCCGCGTACCATGCTGCGCTATGCGATCGAGAAATTTCCCGAGAAGCGGCGACAGGCGTATCTGAAGGGGCGGGTTTAGGCGGGCATTGGCTTTCGCTTGCATACATTCTTCTCCGTTCGTCCTGAGTAGCGGCACGAAATGACGCGTATCGAAGGGCAGCGGAGCCTCAAGGGCTTGCGATTGCCCTTCGATATGCCGCTCCGCGGCTGCTCAGGACGAACGGGAGAAGAGGCCGGCAAATCCCGGTAGTGGGTCAGTTTGAAAGGTTTTGCCGGAAAACCAGTTCGGCCTAGGGGGGGGGGCTTGCGATGGCTCGGTTTAGGGGGAGGCTTGTGCCAACCCAAAACATTGCCCAAGCGGCCTGCATACTCAATCTGGGCGACGATTCTGGTTTCAGAAACCTCACGGGGCCCTGCGGCATCACATGATCGACAGCGGGTGGCGTTTGAGTTAGCCGCGGTAGGTGTGTAAATTGGGGTTGACAGCGGGCGGACACGCGGTAACTCTCACGCCCCAGCGACCGGGCGCCACATTGGCCCCGGCGAAACTTTGGAAGGTTGACAATATGGGCTCCTATAGTCGTTCACGGTTCCTATTCGGAGGCTCCTCTTACCTCTCCGGCGCCGCTCGGCTGCTCGATCTGGGCGGAACCTTCAACGCTTACAATAAAAGTCTGAGTCCGCAGGTTGCGGACGTCACGGCCATTTTCGGAGATTGGGCAACCGTAAATGGTGATCTTCGCATTGCTGCGGAGCATACTATTGACCCTGAAAAACTGAAGGCACTTAAGTCCAGTAAGTGAGCGTCCCGCGCCATCGCCGCAAAACTGGCCGGAAGCGCAAGCGGAAAAAGCGCATGGCCAAGTCTTCCAAAAACGCACCAGCCAAGAGCAGCAACCCCGCCCCTGGCCATCCGACGCAACGCGGATGGCCAGGGCAGCAACTCTCCCTACTTCAGGTTGAGCAAACAGAATACTTCTCCGGCCCGATACCATCACCTCGACAGATGCAGGAATACGCTGCAATCGACGCATCGTTCCCGGAGCGGTGGATGACCGCCTTTGAGAAGCAGTCCGATCACCGCCAACACCTTGAAAGGGTGAGTGTCGAGGGAGACCAGTCTCACCAGCGGCTAGGGTTGATTTTCGGCGCCATCATATCATTGGCCTTCTTGGGGGGCGGCATGTATTTCGCCAGCATCGGATACCCGAAGGAGGGAGCATCGCTTGTGGTGGGTACCTTGGCGTCGCTTGTCAGCGTATTCGTCCTCGGGAAGCGAGAACAATCCAAAAAACTCAAGCTTGAGCGCGAAATGATGATGCAAATGACCCAACGGTAGTCAGCCACGCCCTACCCAATCAGCTCCATAATCCAAATCCCGCCCCCTTGCCCCGCCCACGGACGCGGGGTAATCGACTCCCCAATGACACGCATCAAGGCAGCGGCGCTCCGCCTCGCGGTGGTGGCGCTTGTTCTGGCGCTGAGTGCCGCGACGGCGCGCGCGCGAGACGGGCAGCGCGTGGAGGAGGGCGAGGATGTGGATCTCTTCGAGAAGCGGCGCCTCACGGAAGAAGAGTGGTTTCTCGTGCCGGTGCTGCTCTACTCGCCGGAAACCGGTTTTGGCGGCGGGGCGACGTGGATGTACGTCATGCGCGACCGCGAAGAAGACCCGCGTCCATCGAGCATCCAGGTGCTGGGCA
>JAGRBM010000310.1 GCA_020434085.1 Chrysiogenia bacterium
ACTTTTCAAGATACGGATTTTTCAAAAACGCGCAAGGGGGCGGCGGCCCAAGATGGACCGAGATGACCCACGATGGTCCGCGATGGCCTAAGATGACCCGAGATGGACCGCACTTTTTTTGAAGAAACGTGGGGGTTTTGCGAGAAAAAAAACGGCCCGCTCTTTCGAGCGGGCCGTTTTCCTCTTCCCGGCTTTTCGTCGGGGCTTAGTTCATTTCAAAGACGCTCAGGTCGCCGGACTTTTCGTTGGCGCACAGGACGTAGAGCTTGTTGCCCTTGTAGTAGAGGGCGATGCCCTCGGGGGCTTTCGAGCCCTTGGGAAGCGCCGCGACCTCCACCACCATGGGCTTTGCCGGGTCCTTGATCTCAACGAGCGCCAGGGCACTGGCGCGCTCGAGGGCGACGATGGCCATGGTGACGCCGCGTCGCTCGAAAGCGATGACGGTCTCGGGCTCGCTGCCCTTGGAGTCGCTGCGACCGTCGGGGTAGACGCCCGCGGCGTGGGCGGCCTCGTCGATCTGGTTGCCGGTATCACCCAGCAGCATGCCGGTGGCCGCGTCGAAGACGCTCATGGTGCGGCCGCCGCCCTTGGGCAGGTCCTCGGGCGTCTTGGCGGCCTTGGGTTCGGTATCGCCCTCGTCGGCGGTGAAGATCCACTTGCCGTTGGGGCTCACGGCCAGGCCGTCGGGTTCGCGGAAGGCGGTCAGGCTCTGGGTAAACGAGATCTTGACGGGCTTGTCCTTGTCCTCTTCATCGATGAGGTCGGCCATGTGGGTCGTCGTTCCCAGGCCGAAGATGCGCTCGACCGTAGCCTCCGGCAGGTTCACTACGGCGATGGCGTTGTTTTCCTGGAGTGTGACGTAGGCGGTCATGCCGTCGGGGCTGAACGCGACGTACTCGGGCTCGAGGAACTTGGCGCGTCCGTTGGCGATCGGGACCATAATCTCTTCCTCGCCCTTGTCCTCGCGGCCGCGGACCTCGACGTAGTCGATGGTCCCCAGGCTCACCATTTTCTTCTTCGTGATCTCGCCGTCGCCGTCGAAGTCCATCTCCCCGGAGATCACGCCGTCACCGTTGATGTCGATGGGGCGCTCGAGGAAGCGCTTGTCGTCAACGGTGGGCATTCCCTCGATGCCGGCCACGTCGGGAAGCGGCACGTCGATGACCGAGGCGGTGGCGATGCCACCTCGCAGGTCGACGACGGTGATGCTGCCCGGGGGCGAGTTGAAGGTTTTGCTGCCCGCATCGAAGTCGAAGTCTTCGCCCTCGTTGGCGACCACCAGGAAATTGCCGGTGGGATCGAACTCCACGCAGTCGGGGTGGAACCCGGTCGGCAGTTCCTTGACGATCGCGCCCGAGCTGGGCAGGCCCAGGATCAGGCGGCCCGGGCCGCGCACGCTGCCGCTGCGCACGCCGGCGGCAAAGAGGTTCCATTCAGGATGCAGCGCCACGCTGGTGAGTTCCTCGCCCTCGGCGAGCATCAGGTCGTAGCGGGCCTTGCGCCTGGGCGCAGTGGGATCAGAGAGGTCGAGGATGTCGACGAATCCCTTTTCGGAGTTCGTAACCGCCGCCATATCGGAGGCCGACTGGACACTGACGATCTCGGTGCCTTTTTTCTCTCCCGAGTGGTAGTCGCCCACGTGGGTGAGCTTGCCGCTGCAGGCGGAGGCGAGGCCGGTCAGCGCGGTGAGGGCGAGCAGGGCGATAAAATTGTTGGGTTTCATGGCGCTTTGTCTTCCTTCTCGTGCGTCCCCCGCGGCGCGCGCGGGGCCGTTGTGCAGGGCCCAGTGTGCCCGGCCCGTTCAAAAGGGGCTGCGACGCTGCTGTTACCAATCGGTGACTCTTACCCTGCCGCGCGGGCCGTGGTATGAGAGCGGCCGTCTATGGATGAATGGATCGACATCGAGGAAGGGCTGGCGGCGCGCCTCATGGAGGCTGGCCTCGACCTGTGCGCGGCCACCCAGGTGGGGCGCTACAATGCCACCATCGCCGCCCGGGCGCCCGAGTTCGAGCTGCCCGACTACGGAAACCCCAGGTCGCTGGTCGTCGTGATCGGCAACACCCGCGCGCTCTGGCCCCGGCTGCTCGAAGCCATGGCCGAAGACGAGACCCTGATGGGCCACCCCGACCCGGTCGATACCTACGCCCAGCGCGAGATCGAGCGGGCGGTCGAGGAGGTGGTCGAAGAGACCGGCATCGAGGCGAGCTACCGGCTCGCCGCCCACGTGCCCGAGCGCGGCGCGTCGGTCGAGAACGGCGGCGTCGCCATCCAGGAACTCGCCCGCATCGCCGGCATGGCCGATCTCTCCCCGAGCAACCTCTCCGTCCACCCCGAGCATGGCCCGTGGATCGCACTGCGCGCCGCCGTGGTCTTCGACACCGAAGGCCCCGACGACACCGTGGTGGTGCAGGTCTGCAAGGACTGCGAGGCCCCGTGCACCGACGCGCTCGAAGCGGCGCTGCAGGCCACCCGCGCGTCGCAGCAGGATGAGGAAGAACCCCTCGACGATCCCGTCGCGCGCCACTGGGAAAAATGGCTCGACGTGCGCGAGGCCTGCCCCGTGGGAGAGGGATCGAAGTATCCGCCCGAGCAGAGCGAGTATCACTACAAAAAAGACCGCGAGCAGCTTCGCAGTGAAGTGAAGAAGCAGCCGAAGAAGAAGCACAAGGCCTCGAAGAGGGACTGAGCGCTTACGACCGTACGCTTCGGCTGATTCGGGGCTCCGAATCGTGCACCTGCACGTGCACGAGCACGTGCACGAGCACGTGCACGCTGAGAGGTCCCGGGGTCCGTTGCTGCGCTTGCAACCTCCCACCCGCCTCCGGCATCCTATGACCCACTCGAAAACCCTGGGGAGGCAATCCATGGAATACCGCAGACTCGGCAGGAGCGGCGCGAAGGTCTCGGCGCTTTGTCTTGGCACGATGACCTTCGGCGAGGCCGACGAGAAATCCTTCATGCACAAGGTGGGCTGCGACGAGAAGACCTCGTTCGCCATCATGGACCGCGCGCTCGAAGCAGGCATCAACTTCTTCGACACCGCCGACGTCTACGGCCAGGACGGCCTCACTGAGCGGATCATCGGCAAGTGGTTTCACAAGGAAGGCCGCCGCGACGAGGTGGTGCTGGCCACCAAGTGCCGCTTCACGATGGGCTTCGGGCCCAAAGCGAATCACTCGGGCGCCTCGCGGCTGCGCATCATGCGCGCGGTCGAGGATTCTCTAAAGCGCCTGCAGACCGACCGCATCGATCTCTACCAGATCCACATGCAGGACTTCGAGACGCCCGAAGACGAGACGCTTCGCGCCCTCGATGACCTGGTGCGCCAGGGCAAGGTCCTCTACATCGGCGCGAGCAACTACGCCGCCTACCGCCTGGTGGAGAGCCTGTGCCTGAGCGAGAGCAAGCACCTGGAGAAATTCGTGACCCTGCAGGCCCAGTACTCTCTTGTAAAGCGCAACCTCGACCTCGAACACATCCCGGCGCTCGAGCGCTTTGGCCTGGGGCTGCTGCCCTGGTCGCCGCTTGCGGGCGGCTTCCTCTCGGGCAAGTACGACAAGGACGCCCCGCCGCCAGAGGGCGGGCGCCTCTCGCGCTGGAAGGACCGGCTCGCCGAGTACGGATCCGATCACAACTGGGCCGTGATCGAGGAAGTGAAGAAGGTTGCCGCCGAGCTGGGCGCCACCCCCAGCGAGGTCTCGCTGGCCTGGCTGCTCACGCGCCCCACAGTCAGCTCCGTCATCTTCGGCGCCCGCAGCCTCGAGCAGCTCGATGACAACGTGAAGGCCGCCGCCCTGGAACTCCCCCACGAACACCAGCGCCGCCTCGACGAGGTAAGCCGGCTCAAACTCGACTACCCGTATAGCTTCATGGCGAACATCCAGAAGAAGTGGTAAATATTCCTTGACAGAATATTCCGATAGGGATTATTGTGGCGACTGATGTTGTTGCCACGGATGAATTTCGGGAGTGGTATGACGCCCTTCCCGGATAAAGAAACCGAGGCGGTTACGCGGGTAGTCGATCTGCTGGAGGAGAAAGGCGTGAATCTGCCTTTTCCGTATTCCAGCAAGATTACCGGGAGCGAAAAACTCTTCGAGCTGCGTGTCAACCATCGGGTCATTCGCATCCTTTACGCTTTCGACCCATCACGGAATGCGGTGTTGTTGCTGGGTGGTTCGAAGGAAGGTGACGATCGTTTTTATCAGCGCGAGGTGCCGAGGGCTGAAACCCTCTATGCGCGGTATCTCGAAGAACGGGAATAGCCCGGCGGAAGACAGAGCCATGAAAACCCATAAGTGGTCGGACATTCGAGACGCAAAGGTCGGGAAAAAGCGCGCGGCGCAGTTGCGGTCCGAAGCGCTGGCCGAGCTGGCCGAGGTGGAGGCGAGCCTCGCGCAGATTCGCAAGGCGCTGGGGATCACGCAGGCGCAGTTGGCAGAGCGGGCAGGGCTCACGCAGGGGGCCATTTCGAAGACCGAGAGCGGAATGCACGCCAGTCTGGAAACCCTGCGGGAGCTGATCGAGGCCCTGGGAGGGGAGCTCGACCTGGTGGCCCGCTTCGGTGAGACCCAGATCAAGCTGGGCGCCTGAGCCTTTTTCAGGTCCGACGAATAATAAAAGTTGCTTTCCTCAGAGAAACCCCCGATACTCTCGCCCCAACGAGGGTTTGATTCGTTACCCACCACTTCTCGCTTCCGGTTCATCCGCACGCCTTAAGTCTCAAGTAAACGGCCCCGACCATCGGTTCCAGGTAGTTCTGGAACGACCTGCGCGCATGCATTGCCACTGGAATGTGCCCGCAGGACCCGACGAAATGTGCCGTGGCCCAGCCGATTTATTCGAGAAATAAGGAATCTGTAATGAAAGTTTATGTTGGCAATCTGCCCTTTAGCGCGACCGAAGATGAGATCCGTGGCAAGTTCGAGGCCCATGGCCCCCTTTCCGAAGTGGCTCTTATCACCGATCGCGACACCGGCCGCCCCCGCGGTTTTGGTTTCGTGACCTTCGAGAACGCCGAAGACGCGCAAAACGCCATCTCGGCCCTCGACAACACCGACATGGGTGGCCGCAACCTCAAGGTCAACCAGGCCCAGGACCGTCAGCGTGGCGGCGGCGGCGGTGGTGGCGGCCGTGACCGTGGTGGTTACGGCGGCGGCGGACGCGATCGCTACTAAGCGATCCGAAAGTTTGCAAAATGAAGAGCCCGGT
Organism: Chrysiogenia bacterium; assembly: GCA_020434085.1. Classification (NCBI taxonomy): domain Bacteria; kingdom Pseudomonadati; phylum Chrysiogenota; class Chrysiogenia; species Chrysiogenia bacterium. The sequence continues at coordinate 5,212 of JAGRBM010000310.1, forward strand.
CCGAGAGGACCGGGCTCTTTTGTTTGGCGAAAAAGGGGGGCCGGAGAAGCCAGGTGCTCCCTAAGGGCCCTGCAGGGCGCCCTGAGCCCCTATTTTTTTGTTGATTTCTTTTCGAAAACCCTGATACTTTTCACCCAACGAGGGTTTGATTCGCAGTTACCCACCACTTCTCGCTTTCGGTTCATCCGCGCGCATAAGTCTCAAGTAAACGGCCTCGACCTCGCTACCTGTTCCGGGAAAACCCGGGACGACCTGCCGGATTTCCATTGCCACTGGAATGGCTCCGGAGGGATCGAAGAATGCGCCGTGGCCCAGCCGAGTTACTCGTTTAGAGAAGGAATCAGTTCATGAAAGTCTATGTTGGAAACCTGCCGTTCAGTGCGACCGAAGAAGAAGTCCGCAGCAAGTTCGAGGCCTTTGGCCCCCTGCAGGAAGTGGCCCTGATCACTGATCGTGATACCGGTCGCCCCCGCGGTTTTGGTTTCGTGACCTTCGAGAACGGTGAAGACGCCCAGAGCGCCATCTCCGCCCTCGACAACACCGACATGGGTGGACGCAATCTGAAGGTCAACCAGGCCCAGGAGCGTTCGCGCGGTGGCGGCGGCGGCGGTGGCCGTGGCGGCTACGGCGGCGGCGGCGGTCGTGACCGTGGTGGTTACGGCGGCGGCGGTCGCGATCGCTACTAAGCGATCCGAGAGTTCGCACACAAGGAAAGAGCCCGGTCCGGTGAGGACCGGGCTCTTTTTGTTTGGAGCGAGCGCAGCGTTCCTTCCCTGCTCCCCCGAAGGGGGCAGGGCGAATAGCCTTTGAACCGGAGGTGCCGGTCGGGCATACTCGTTTCACTCGCGGCGGGTGCGTTCTTTCAAAGGCCCGGATTCTGTCCAGCATGAAGCACCTCATCATTCCAGCAGTTCTCTTCTTTATCCTGAGCGCCTGCGCGTCCGAGGCGCCGCGCCGGCCCGAGCGGGTGCGCCGTTACGGCGCCGACGTGGCCGGTGCCGACAAGGCGAGCGCCGACTACGCCGGGCAGGTGATGACGGCCGCCGATTTCCGCGGGGCCTTTTTGACGCGCGCAAACTTCGTGGGGGCCAGTTTGCCCAGCGCCGATTTCGAGAAGGCGCGGCTGGTAAACGCCCACTTCGAGCGCGCCGATGCCCGCGCTGCCAACTTTCGGAGCGCCGACGTTCGCCAGAGCGGCTTTGCCGGTGCCCACCTCGAACATGCCGACTTCCAGCACGCCAACCTCTCGGACTGTGTCTTTCGCGGCGCCGATCTCTCGGGCGCGCTGTTCTACCGGGCCTACGCCCCGGGTGCGAATTTCGAGCGGGCGAAGCTGGGCGGCGCCAACCTGAAAGAAGCCAACCTCGAAGGGGCGCAGCTCCAATACGCCGACCTGCGCGCCGCCGATCTATCCAGCGCGGTGCTGCGTGGCGCCGACTTCTCTGGCGCCGACCTGCGCGGGGCGA
>JAGRBM010000311.1 GCA_020434085.1 Chrysiogenia bacterium
AGCTTCCCTTTGCGGGCAACCTGACCATCGGGCTCATTGAAGACCCCGAGAGCTGCGCCCAGCCGCTCTCGGGCGCGTGCTCACCGCGCGTGTTGCTTGATCCGCCGAGCCGCACGCTCATGACCTACGATCCCTCAACGGTGCTGGCAGACGCGCTGCTGGCGGACCTGCAGTATCTGATTCCCCCGGCGGTCGATTCCTTCGGCGCGGGCTACACCTGTCCGCCCACGTTGCCGCCGATGGCGGGCGGAACGCCGGCGCCGCCGCCGTACATCACCATTACCTATCCCTCGATCACGAGCTTCGCCGATCGTCCCTACGGACGTTTGTGCGATCCGCTGGTGAGCGACGACCTCAACCGCGATGGTCGGGTGGGCACCTCCGCCGGGCAGAACCTCTGCGGCACCGGTGCCAGCATGGCGCCGTGCGACCCGCGCGCGGGCAACGGCGTGCATTCGACCGCCGACTTCTTCAACGAGCTCGACAACGATCCCGACGGCGTGGGCAGTCCCGCCGACATCGGCATCGGACGCCAGGGCGATATCGGCTTTGTGATGATGGATGACGTCGTCACCATCGGCGGCGTGGACGGGCTCGATGAGGCCTTCCTCGACGGCGTGGCCGATCTGCTGGCCGCCGACGATCCGGCCTATGTGGTCGATCACGAGAACGAAGGGCCCGCGCCGCTTCGCAATCGATTTACCGTCCGGTCTCCCGGCGCCGGCATTTCGCCGGAGGTGGTGGACCTGCTGACGGCGCTTGGTGAGCTGTTCTTCGAAACACAATTCTAGGGCATTCTGGTGGGTGATTCGGGGATCTGAGGTGATCCGATTCATGGTTTCCAGCCCGGGAATGTGGTACATTTTGGGTACTGAGGACTTCGTCCGAATTTGGTGGTCGATGGCCAGTGTTGGCGTGTACGCGCCCACTGGCCGCAAGTTTTCCCGCGAGTGTCCGACAAATCGGACATAATGCGGTGCGGCAATGCGCGAGTCGTCGGCATGCCTGCATGGGTGGTTGGTAACGTGCTGAATTTATTGTCACTTTTAACATTCACGAAAAAACGAATCTGTGAGATTTGTGGTGTGCGGTGGGAATGGAATTTGCACGGATAAAAGGTCGGAAAGATACCGGTGTGAGCGGCGCGCTCAGGTGGAAAAGAGCGCACTGGCAGGTGGAACGCAGGGGTTTGAAGCCAGACCTCGCACGGGATGGGAAAGGTTAGACCGATGAGGCACACAAAATACATCAAGGGGCTCGGCGCCGTTCTGGCGGCGCTGGCAATGGCCCTGCTGACCGGGGATCGGGCCCAGGCCCTCAACCCCGCCGGCGGGGATTACCTGGACGTCACGTTCGTCCAGGAAGATGCGGGCGCCGCCGTTCTGGGCAGCGTCTGCGCGGGTGCCTGCAACGAAACCAACGCCCCTGCCGCCAACCGGATCTCCACCACCGGTTACACCCTGACCCTGCAGGGCCTGATCGCCAGTTCCACCGGAACCCCGAAACTCGATGCCGGATGCTACGTTGCCTCGCTTCCGTGTCTCGATTTCAACATCGCCTCCGGCAATGGCGGCTACCAGGGCACCCAGGGAACGACTTCAAACCCGTTCCTGTTCAGCAACAACTTCAGCATTTCCTATGATTTCTCCAGCGGCGTCGTCGTGGGAGACTCCAGCTTTACGCTGGAAGTGACCGTCTACCAGGACGTCGCGCAGACCACGCCGCGCACGACCGAGCGCTTCGTCGTTGATTTCCAGGACCCAACCTCGGCCGAGCCGGTGGTCTGCTTCACCAACATTCCGAGCGTCAACGAGCTGGGTCGCCGCACGACGCGCAACTCCAGCTTTGCCGCTGCCGGCCGCGTCGAGCCCAACCAGTCGGGCACGGCGGTTCCCAATCCGATTGCTTCCCAGTGGGTCGGGACCTGCGGCATGGCCGTCAGCGGCGCCGATGATAAACTGGCCAACATCCAGCTCAGCGTGAATGGCGGCGCCGGCGCGACCTTCACCTCCGACGTGCCCGGATCTGCGGCCGGTTGTGACGAGCCCGTTCCCCCGACCAGCACCACCACCGCCTGCGATGATCAGGGCGGCGCGCACTATCCCAATGGCACGTTCACCATGGGTTCGGTCAGCCTGTCCTCGGGCGCGGTGACCACGCTCTCGCTGCAGGCCCAGAACGACGCCGGCCTGATGTCCATGGGCGGCCAGCGCTTCGCCGGCGGCCTTCGCGACGCATTCGACCTCTACCTCGACAACTCGCCCCCGACCCTTGGCAACGGAAACTTCACGGTTCTCGAACCCGACCTGAGCACCCGTCAGAACTTCAACGCCGCCACGCCCATTACGGTTTCGGCGGCGGTTGGTGATACGACGGTCAACCTGTTCGGCACGATGGCGGACTCCGATCCCGGTCGCATCGCCTACGTGGGCTACCAGTATTCGAGCAATGCCGCCGTTTCGAACGTGAACGCGCAGAACGGTGAAATCGTCGTATCGATCGAGGATTACAAGGCATTTACCGACAATGGGCGCGCCACCATGAAGGCCGGCGACTACGTCCACTTCGATTCGGCTTCGGCCAATCCCAACAACGGCATGAACTTCCGCATTCACACCATCAGTGAGCGGACGATCGGCATTTCCGGTGAAGCGGCGCTCACGCATGCGGGCGCCGCGAGCGTCGGGCCCTTCAACGGCTCACTGGCCTTCGACATGATTTCGAAAGACGGCGCCTTCAGCCTTCAGAACGAAACCACCAGCGAGATATGCACCGACGGAGATTTCGACGGCGTGCTGACCTGCGGAAGCGGCGGCACTGGCACGATCGACTATCGCACGGGTGAGTTCAGCGTGACCTGGAATGCAGGGCTGGCCAACAGCGACAGCATTCTGGCCGACTACAGTCGCATCTATGCCTTCACCCTCGACCTCAGCGGGAATTCCTACCTCGGAAGCCCCAGCCTGCCGGGCGAGCAGATCAACCAGGTTCGCGTCATTCAGGTGCTCAACAGCACGGCCTACCAAGTGGTCGTCAACGGCCAGACCTACGGGATTACTTCGAGCGGTGCTGCCACGGCCGAGGAAATCGCCACGAACCTGGCCGCCTGCCTCACAACGCCTGCGACCTGCAGCGCTCCGCCGGTCGATCAGGGCGTAGTGGGCTATCCGGTCAAGGACATCGACGGCAATCTCAGCGTCATTCAGATCGAGCCCGCAACCCTGGGCGATACCTTCGATCTCTCGATCGCCGGTGGTTCAACCGCCCGCATGCAGTTCGTCGCGCGCTCCATCGAGGGCATTGCACTTGAAGATGGCGAGCAGACCGTCGACATCGCCGTCCCGGCGGTGCAGGCCAACACGCTCTACACCGTGACGATCAACGGCAACGATTACATCATCGATTCGGGCGCGGGTCCGACGGACATGACCATTCTCCAGGCGCTGAGCGATTGTATCTCCGTGCCGGCTTCCAACTGCGTGAACGTGCCGCCCGCGCCGGTGGGGATTTCCCTCTCGGGTCCGGCGGCCAGCCGCCTGACGATCGCCGATTCCACGCCCGGCAGCGCTCCCGCCTCGGGCTTTACCGTGTCGGTGAGCAGCAACCTGGTGGCTGCGCCCGAGGGCGCGACCTACGTCGTGCGCCGGAGCGCCTATGCTGCGCTTCGGGCGGTGAGTGCCAGCGGTGGCGGCGTCATCGATTTCAACGATGCCTCGGGCATGAGCGCGCGCGCCTTCGACACGATGCTTACGCGCGGCGCGCTGGCCACCGGCATGACGAGCGGTGACTGGGTCCTCTTTGCGCCCAACGATACGCGCAACGCCAACCGCCGCTTCCGTATCCTCGCCGTGAACACGGGCGCGCGCACCGTGACGGTCTCCACCACTTCGGTCGGTGGACAGAATCTCGACATCAATTACTCCGGCGGCACGCCGAAGGCATTTATCATTCGCGAGAGCAGTGGCCGCGTCGATGGCGACGATGCCACGCTGGGTTACGGTTGCGGCCGTTGCAACGGCGAGTCCTGGGGCGTGGATCTCGATCTTCGCCAGGGTTCGAAGCTCTTCGACATGAGCGTTTTCGACGACGCCGGCAACAAACAAACGACGCCCTGGGCCGCCGATGTCGCCTACGATCCGATCATCGTGACGGCGGATGCGCCGACTCTTCTGATCGACCGCGTCTGGCTCTATCCGGATGTGGCTGCGGCGATGGGGGATACGACGGCCAATCTCTCGCCGGCCAATGCCTGCGATCCCGACGGAATCGGTGCCGGCGCCTACAACGGCAATGCCTGCAGCGCGCTGGTGAATCCCGGTTGCCATGAAATGTCGCTCGATCCCGATCCGGTCGGCAGCGGCGCGCTGGCCACCGGCAATACCATGGCGAGCTGGTCAACGGTGGTGATCCCCGGAGACCTGACCTCCACGCTGGGACTGAGCATCAGCGATTCGTTTATCTCCAGCGCGTTTTCCGCGCAGGTGCCCGTTCCCATCCTGAGCGTTTCGTTTGGCGGCGGTAATACGACCATCACGATTCCGACCACGACGACGACCAGCATGACCGGCAGTTACGAGATTCTGCGCGCGCAGCCGATGCTCGATCGTGTGGTGGGTCAGTGCACCGGCGTGAAGGTTGTTGGTCGAATCATCCTCGACCAGGACCCGAGCGTCCCGGCCTATCCCGGCGGTCAGGTGCCGGCCTTCACGTTCGCCGGCGCCGATCTCTCGGCAAACGTCATCCACGACCCGCTCTTCGGCGACGGAAAGCACTTCATCTGGTACGCCAACACCGACGTCCCCACGGAATACAAGATTCCTGACGAGAATATCATCCCGCGCACCAACGCCGTGCCGGCCACACCCGATGTGTTCGATTATCTCGACGGCACCGCGATGGTGACCACCGGTTGTGCCGCGCTTCCGGCCAGCACGGTGACCAGTCGTGTGACCGTCTTCGGTCAGGATCTGGTGGCGGGCTCGGGTGTGGGGAGCAGCGACGAGGTGGTCCTTGAAACCACCGATGGCACCTTCGGTCCCTATCCGGTGATCTGCGCCCGCGTGCTCGCCGGCGATACGATCATCGAATTCCAGCAGACGACCATCACCGGCAACCCGATCGAATACTGGGTGCCGCGGCCGGCGGCGCAGGCGCTGACGACTTACAATGTTCTGGTTCAGCAGGACAATGTCTCGAACGAGCCGACGACGGCAGCAACGACCGGGTTCGATCTCGACCGCACGGCGCCGAGCATGGGCGTTTCCGGATTCATTGAAGATCAGCGCAACGTGAACTTTGCGCCGAGCGTCGGTATTTCCGACGCCCACCTGGCGTTGACGCCTCCGGCCGTCAATGCAGGGGGCTCCGATCTCGACCTGACCAACCCCGGCCAGTGGTCGCTTGCGACAGGGACCAACAGCGACGACTGCGTCAGCAACACGACGGCGACGCAGATCACGATTCTGGGCCAGAGCGTCGCGGCCTCGATCGACCCGGTTACCGACATGGTGGTCTTCGAGACCAACGGCGGAACCTTTGGTCCAACGCCGGTGCTCCTGGCGGCGAACAGCGCGGGCAACACCGTGCTCACGATCGGTGAGACCTGCGTCAATGCCGGACCCACGGTGGCCGCGCAGAACCTGCGCGTGGTTCGTCCGAGCACCCGCATTCGCCTGTTCCGCGCCACAGATCTGGCCTCCAACGTCTCGCGCCTCGAAGTGGACATCGATGCGATGACCAACGATCCCACGGGCGGCGACGCCTTTGGTGTTCCGCTGGTGCTCGAGAGTGAAGACGCGACCTGCGACGATGTCGGGCCGATCCCCGACCCGCAGTGCGATGGCATTCCCGTGGCACCGATCCCGGCCTGTCGTTCGAGCTTCTACACGCTTCCGAACAACTACAATCCGCCCCGCACCTGCGACGATCCGCCGGCCTGCACCGTGGGCGGTCAGTACCCCTATCGCGTGATGTGCGAAATGCCCATCACCACCTACAACGCATTCAACAACGTCATCCTCGGCAACGATGAGGATGAGCGTGGCAGCTACCGCTTCGAAATTTACGCGGCTGATACCGCGGTGCCGCCGAACGTGCTGGCATTCCCCAGCGCAGCGGGCGATACCGGCCCGATCGATCTGCATTTCTCCGCGGTCATCACCGATTCGCAGGCCTTCATCAACGATTTCGTGCTGATCTTCCTCAACGAAGGCGGTTCCGAGCTCAATCCCCTGGACCTGTGTCCGCCCGATCTGCAGGGCGATCCCCAGTCGCTGTTCGAATGCCTCATCGATCCGGCGTTCACGGTGCTCTCGGACAACCCGACCGATGTTCGTGAAGGCGAGAGCGCGCTGGGCTTCTTCTTCGAAGCCATGTCCTTTGTCATCGGTTCGCCCGAGGGAACCACGACCACCGGCAGTGACGACGCGGCGTTCAACTCCATGGCGCAGACGGCGCTCAATGCGTTCGAGCAGCTCTTCCCCAGCCTCTTCAACGACGGCGCGGTGGATTCCGACATCGCGACCTTCCTGAACCTGCTCAAGAACGGCATCGACCGTCGCATTTTCGATGAACTGACGACCATCACGATCAGCGCGCTGATCGATCCCGACAACGACGCGCTGACTCCCGACGGCATCGAGTCGCTGGAGCCGTTGATTCAGCACATCATGCAGAATGACGGCGGCGGCTTCCGCGTTGCCGTCAACGACGATGGCACGACGTCCCTGGGCGTGCAGGACAAATCATCCTCGCCCTTCATTCGCCTGACTCCCGCGATGCTCGACCTGCTGAGCTACGAAGACTTCCGCGGCACCATCGATGTTGCCAACGAGCTCCGTTTCCTGAGTGTGCCGCAGATCAATGATCTGGGAACCATTA
>JAGRBM010000312.1 GCA_020434085.1 Chrysiogenia bacterium
AGGGGCCCATCTGGATGAGCCCCAAGGACATGGCAACCATCTTGAAGGCGGCAGGCATCGGCTTTGCAGATCTGGAAGAAACCACCGTTGCCGAAGCCGCCGCGAGCGCCGAGCTTCTGGGCTATCCGCTGGTCGCCAAGGCCATCGCCCCCACCGTCGTCCACAAGAGCGACGTGGGCGGCGTGATCCTGGGGCTCGAAACCCCCGAGGCGGTCGAGCACGCGGGCAAGATGCTTCGCGAGCGCATGGAGCGCATCGGCGCGAAGCTCGAGGGCGTGCTGCTCCAGCGCCAGGTGGGCGGCGGCATTGAGATGATGCTGGGCGTAACGAGCGATCCCACCTTCGGGCCGCTCCTTGTGTGCGGCATGGGCGGCGTCACGGTCGAGCTGCTCAAGGACGTCTCCTTCTCCCTGCCACCGGTCAGCGACCTGGATGCCCACAACATGATCGCGCGCCTGAAGAGCGCCAAGCTCCTTGAGGGCTATCGCGGCGGTGCCAAGGGCGACATCGAAGCGCTCGCCATGACACTCCAGCGCCTCTCGTGCCTGGTTGAGCTCATCCCCGAGATCGTCGAGCTCGATCTCAACCCGCTCAAGGTGCTCCCCCCCGGTCAGGGCGTCATTGCCGTCGATGGCCGTATCCGACTCGCGCCGGTGGACAGCGAGGAACCGCCCGCCACGTGAAAACCGACCCAAAGTATCTGGAACTGAGTGCCCGCGTGGTGGAGATCGCCACGCAGGTCAAGGTGCTCGGGCCGCTATCCTGGCCGCCTTCGGCGGAGGCGGAGTTTCTCTCGGGGCGCCGCCGCGGGCAGGTCGTGCTACCACGCATCGAATACCCGCGCATCGATCACGGCGAGTTCATTGCCGAACTTGAACGCGTCATGGCTGCACTGGACGAAAGCGAACCCGCCCACCGCCTGCTGCGCGAGACCGCACGCAGCTACCGCGACGCCTGCCGGATGCTGCACGCCATCGGCACGCCGCGCTTTACCGAGCTTTCCATTGAGATCTATGGCCGCCCCAGCGAGGTGATGCCCGGCTCGACGCTCACCCACGTGGAAGCGGCCAGCCGCTTCATTGCCGCCGCCAATGCCTTCCCCGCGCTCGGTGCGGCCATCTACGAAACGAGCTACTCGGGCGAGGAAATCGCCGCCTACCTGCGCGAGGGAATCGAGAAAGTTTTCGGCGACGAGGGGCCGCCCGTCGAAATGGCCAGCGACCTGACCGCCAAGGCCGCTGCCAGCGGCGACCGCGTGCGTGTGCGCGAGGGGGCGGTTTTTACCCGCTACGATTTCGACCAGCTTCTCCAGCACGAGGTGCTCATCCACACGCTCACCTCCATCAACGGCCGCGCGCAGATGAATGTCCCCTGTCTTTCGCTGGGCGCGCCGCGCACGACAAAAACGCAGGAGGGCCTGGCGACCTTTGCCGAGTGGGCGACCGGCTCCATCGACCTGGTGCGCATCAAACGACTGGCCCTGCGGGTACTTGCCGTGGAAAACGCGCTCAATGGCGCGAACTTCTTCGAGCTCTTCGAGTTCTTCCTGGAGTTCGGACAGAACGAGCGCGAGAGCTACCGCTCGGCCGAGCGCATCTTTCGCGGCGGCCAGCCCGATGGCACCGGCGTTCTGTTCACCAAGGACGCGGTCTATCTCGACGGCCTCATCAAAGTGCACTCCCTGGTGCGCTGGGCCCTCGAATCGGGCCAATTCGACCTCATCGAGCTGCTCTTCTGCGGGCGCCTTGCCATCGAGGACATCTTCGCCCTGCGGGCCCTCTATTCCGAGGGCGTCGTGCTGGCCCCGCGCTACAAGCCCCGCTGGTACGAGAAGGTCCACTCCCTGGCGGGCCTGATGGCGCTTACCATGGTGGCCACGGAGATCGACATCGACCACGTAGAGGCCTATCTCAAGCACGGCTGCCACTGAGCGCCGTTGCTTCCCCGCCCGCGCGCAGCTAGAAAACCCGGGCCCACATCAAGGCCCGGGCGGGCTGAATTCAGGGCTCGGAGCACTGCCACCCATGATCCTCATTGATGCCGTTCGCGACAACTGGGTCGTCCTTCTCATTCCCGTCTTCGCCGGCGTGGTCGGCTGGATCACGAATGTCGCCGCGGTCTGGCTGCTCTTCCACCCGGTGGAGTTCGTCGGGATCCGTCCTTATCTGGGTTTCCAGGGGATCATCCCGAACGCTTCCAAGAACATGGGCGCCTACCTCGCCGAGATCGTCACGGAAAAACTGCTGGACCTGCGCGAGTTGTTTGCGGGCATGGAGCCCGAGAAGATTCTGCCCACCATGAAACCCGCGCTTCATGCCATGGCCGACGAAGTCCTCGAAGAAGCCGCCGGCGAACACGCCGCCCAGATGTGGGGCGCAATGGACGAGAACGTGAAGGCCCAGG
>JAGRBM010000313.1 GCA_020434085.1 Chrysiogenia bacterium
GCTACCGCTGGGTGCGCCAGCGCGCACGCACTGCATCAAATCAGTCACTCGAAATCCGCTGTACCTACGAAATTGCCGAAGAGTTCGAAGCCCTCGATAACCTGGGCCAGGCGATGGCCGCCTACGACGAGCTGAGCATCAGTTCCAACGAACAGTGGTCGAAGCGCGCGCAGCTCGCCCTCGTTCGTCTGGAAGCCAGAATTCTCTCCGCCGCGGCGCTCGGCGAGCAGGCCGACGAGGTGGTGAGCCAGGAAATTCAGGGCTACGCCCGGCGCCTGCTGGCCATCGCCGGCGATCCCGAGGCCGCCCTTGGGGCCGAAGCCCTGCTTGCGCTGGCGCGCATCCAGAAGGACTTTCGGCGCCCGCTTCGTGCGCTCGACAGCATTTCCGATCTTGAACGCGGTTTCCCCGATGCTCCGGAAGTGGTCGCGCGCGGCCGCATGCTGCGTGCCGAGATCTTCCGCGCCCGCGGCGACGAAGAGGCGTTCCAGCAGGAACTGCTGGCCATTACGCAGGACTATGCCGATCGCCCGATGATCCGGCAGAACGCGGTGCGACGGTTCTTGAACTCCATCGAAGAAGAAGAGGCCGAGCCGCGCGCCCTGGTCGAGCGTCTTCGTCAGGCGATGACCCAGCACGCCGACCTCGGGCTTCTGCAATCGCTGGGCGCTTTGCGCATTGCCCGCGCCTACAAACGGATGGATCTTCCGCACGCGCAACGCGCAGAACTCGAGTGGGTCATTGTCCACGAGCCAGAGCAGAGCGCACTTCGGGCCACGGCAATGGAGCGGTTGCTGCTCCAGCTTGCTGAATCGGGGTCGCTCGATGAAGTGGAGCAGCTTGTCCCCGAATACGAGGCGCAGGCGGCGCGCTCACTCCCTCAGAAAGAACAGGACGCGGCGCGCGGCCGGATCATCGATGAACTGCTGCGACGCGCGGCGATATTGAGAGACCAAAAAAACACGCAGGGAGCGCGTGCGACCTATGAGTATCTGACGCGAATCTATCCGGACGTGCTCGGCGCCCACTACGGGAGAATTTCCCTGGCCGAAGATTCCGATATTCCTGTCCTGATTTCCGAGTATGAACAGGAGGACAGCGGCGCCGCCCACTATGCGTTGGCGCTTCTCCGGCTCAGGGGGGGCGGCGTTCCCGATCTCGCTGAGATTCTTGAAGAAGATATCGACCCGGCCCTTCGTGCGGCCCCGACAAACTCTGCGGTGCACCAGCTTCGCGGCTACGTCTACCAGATCAACGAGACCGTCTATCGCCAGCGCGGCGTAGGCGGAATTGAAGAGGCCATTCAGGCCTATCAGCTCGCGCTGCTACTGAGCGCCGATTCCCCGCGCCAGTCACGCCGCCAGAGCGAGCTCTACGCGGCGCTCGGTAACGCGTTCATGAATTTTACCCCACCCAATTACGAGCGCGCCGCCCACTACTACCGGCTCTACATGGACTCAGCGCCGGTATTCGAGAATCAGACGCGTGAACTGGCGTTGCGAGAGCGAATGGCCCGGGCCGCCTTCCATGCCGGTGAGAGCCGCCGGGCGGCCGCGCATGCAGGGCGCGGCGCGGTTCTGGCCGCTGCGCTGGGGCGAGCAGCACTTCACGACCGCCTGCTCTCCTACGAGGCCATGTGCCTTCAGGAGACAGGGGATCACGAAGCCGCCGTGGCGCGGCTCAAGGAAGTGGAGGGCTCCCCGCGCGGGCGCGTTCGCACCTCCCAGCGCAACCGGATACTCCGCAACCTTGCCTACAACCGCTACCAGATCGGTGCGCGCATCGAGGCGCTCGCCAATCTCAAGGAAGGTCTCGAAATCCTGCAGGACCCTTCAGTAGAGTTTCGCAGCGCCAGGGCCGATACCCAGGGCTTCTCCGCGGATGCGTCCGAAGAGGCATTCGGCTTCTCGCGAAAGGGAGAGCTGCGCCTCAACTACACCTATGCCGGACAGATTCGCGAGGAACTGGGGGAGCTGGCACAGGCGGTCGAGCTGCAGAAACAGAAACTGGCACTCTTTCCCAGGCCCGAGAACGAAAAGGGTGAGGAAGCCCTCAAGTATCACAGCCGCGTGGGCATCGGATGGAACCGGATCGCGCGTCTTGAATATGCGCGTTCAAATTTCGTCGAAGCGGCGCAGGCTCTGCGGCTCTCGCTGGCAAATGCGACGCAGGCCCAGCAGCTCCGCGGGCAGGCGCTCGCGCTCGGAGGGTTGCTCCGTTCCCTGCTCGTTTCTGATGGCGAACTCGGCGCGGCCGATATTACTCAGATCGGCAGTGCGCTCGATCAGCTCGTCGATCAGCTCATCGAACAACGGGCGAAGGGCTTGCCCGTGGATTACACACTGTTGGCGCGGATCTATCACACGCGTGCGATGCTGGGAGCGACCCAGTCGGGATCGCCCGAACCCTGGTCCATGGTGGACGTTCTCCGGGATTTCGAGGCGAGCGCCTATGCCTTCACACGCGCCGAAGAACAGAGCGCAAAGGGGCTGGGGCCCGAGCGATTGAGCGTCCAGCTCAACGAACTGGCTTATCTGCGCCAGATCGGTTTTACCGGGCTCGCACTTGCTCGCGCGGATCAACTTCGCACAGCGCTTGCCTCGCAAGGGCTGCGTTGCCTGGCTTGGCACCTTCCGCTCATCGAAGGGATCGGTGACAAGGAAGCGCGAGGCCGGCTGCTGGATGAGCTGCGCAGCTTTCCGCCGGGACTTTGCACGGAACTCTCCGCGGCGCAGCTTCGCGATACTTACGAGCGAATCTTTGAGCGCCTGCTGGCGGCAACGGACGACGCGGGAGAGCTGAGCGCGCTGCTGGAACTGCGATCCGAGCTGCTGCTGGCCGCCGATTTTGGTGGGCGTTCGTGGACGTTTGCAGATGCCGGAGAACAAGCGCGCGCCACAAAGATAGAAGAAGCGCTCGGCAAGGCACGTGCGAGCGGCGAGGCCCTGCAGCATTTCCGCATTGTGGAGGGATCGCTTGAAAACCGCGAAGCACTCGCCAGCCTCCAGTCCCAGTGGCAGGAGGCGCTTGGCGGTGCGAAGCTGGCGATCGAGAACGCGAGGGCCGCGGATGCGGCCCTCGCGCGGCTCTATGGGCCGGTTGTGCCGGCCGAGTCCGAGCTCGCCAGTGCGCTGGAGCAAAGCGCACTCATTCGCATCACGCCGCTCGAGGGCAGGGGTCTTCTCCTGATCCGCCTTCCGGGCAGTGATGAACCGGTGAGCGCCTTCGTCGATCTTCCGGGCGGTTCACCGACCCCAGCGGCCTTTGATGAGTGGCTCAACGCCAACCTGTTTCCCTGGGCCGATTCACTTGGAAGCGCAGACGGCATCTACGTCATTGCCGACGACGCGCTCGCCGCGCTTCCCTGGCAGCGACTGGCTCGCGCGCTGGGAAAGGACGTGGCCGTCTCCCAGATTGGATCGCTGGCGCATCTTGTCATCGCCCACCAGCGGCGAAATGCCAACAAGGGCCGCGGGATGCTGGTCGCACGCACCGATGCGGGCAGCGAAACAGAGATCGCGGCGCGCTATGGCTGGCTCGAATCATTTCACGGCTCGCTCGCCGAGGAAATCACGGGGCTTCGCGGCTTCTATTTCCGCGACAACACGGCGCAGGAGCTGGCCGCAACGCTCAGCGATCCCACGAGCCAGTACCACTTCCTGCAGGTGATGGCGCCGCTGCAGCTCGAAGCGGGAGTTCCGCTCTCGAGCAATCTGGCGCTCTGGTCCCCGGTTGGAGGTAACTCGCTTTCCCTGGGGCAGTGGACGCGCATTGGCGCCCAGATGAACCTGACGGTGTTTGCCAATGTGAGCGGGCAGCTCGATGGCCAAAACTTTGCCGCGTTTTCGTATCTGAGTGCGCTGGCCGGGATGCCGAGCACGGTGCTCGTGCGTCGCCACATGCCGCTGGCGAGTCCGGCGCTCCAGGAACTGGAGGCATACAAGCGGCTCTTCCAGCAGGTGCTTCCGGGCGCGGATGGGCGCTATGCGCGCGCCGGTGACGCAGCCGACCGGCTTTCCATGGACCCGGCGTTTGCGGCGATGGACGTGCGCTTCATGGGCTATCTGGGAATGGACAACCAGGAGGCGCAGGCCTTCGCGCAGGAACGACTCAATACGCTGGCGTCGGCAACCGTTGCAGCAGTCCAGTCCGGACGCATGGACGAAGCTGCGGGCAGTTCCGAGCAGGCCATCGTACTGATGGACGTCGTGGGCGTTCCGCCGCAGAGCCTCATGGAGATGCTCAACGTCGCGGTCTTTACTCACAAAAAGGCGGGACTGCTCGAGCGCGCGACCAAGTACGAAGAGCGACAGGTGCGCCTGCTGGAGCGCGGCGGCATCGGCGAGGCCCTCGTGCGCGTCCTGTTCTTCCTGGGCCGCGACGAACTGGCACTGGGCAAGCATCAGAAAGCCGCAGGGACGCTCGCACGCTCGCGCGACTACGCGCAGCGGATCGAGCGTGCCGATCTCGAAATCGTCGTGCTCTCTGAACTGGCACGCGCGCAGGAAGCCGGCGGCGATTCCGCGCAGGCGCTGGCCTCCTATCGGGACGGTTTGGCGCTGGCGGAAAAGAGCGGTGATACCGTCAGCCGCGAGGAGTTCCACTACAACCTGGGGCGCGTGGCGCACACGCGCATCCATGACGAACAAATGGCGGCCACGCATCTTGAAGCTGCGCTGGAGCTGGCGAAGTCCCTGGGAGAGGCGGCGCGTCGCAATGCCGCGCGCGACGCACTGACTCTGGTGCTGGTCGAACAACAGCGCGGCCGTCTCGAATCGGCACTTGGGACGCTGGCGGAGCTGCTCCCCTGGGCCGAAGCGCTGGGCGACAAGGAGTTGCTGGCGCAGGGCCTCGTCTATGAGGCGGTCGTGCACAGGAAGCTCGGCGACCTCCCACGCGCCGAGCAGGTGCTGGCGCGTGCGCAGGATCTTGCGGCTGGCGCCGGTGCGTCGCAGGTGCTGGCCGATGCCCGCAACGCCCGCGTGCTCATTCGTCTCGATGAAGGGCGTCTCGAAGAAGCACTCGCGCTGGCCGAAGAATTGACCGGCGAGGAACTCTCGACCGAGACAAGCCTGGCCGCATTCCACAATCTGGCACTCGTCGCGCTTGAGCTGGGAGACCTCGCCCGCGCCCGCACGGCATTGGAGCGTGCGCAGTGGTTCGCCAGCCGCGTGGGGGAGCCGCTGGCCATTGCGGATGAATTGCTGGTCGAGGCGCGCGTCCTGCATGCGCAGCCCCAGTTTGCGCGGGCAGCCGTCGAAAAACTGGAACAGGCGGCAACTGCCTATGAGAGGGCCGGGCATCTCAGTCGAAAACTTGAGTGCCGGATCGCCGCGCTCGAATGGAACGGGCAGGGAGGCGATTTTGATGCGCTGCTGGCCGATGCCGAGGCGCTCTCGCGCGATGACCTGCGTTGGCGCGTGCTGGGGATGCTGGGGCGCAATGAGGAAGCCGTCGCGTTCTACCTTTCGTCACTTCCCATGCCCGATGCCGTGCTGGAGCGGCGCGGACTCGATCCGGCGGCGGGTCTGAATCTGGTGCGAGAGCAGGTCGCCGTGCTTGCCGGGCGCGGCGAGGCCGAGCAGGCGCTTGCACTGTGGGAGCAGGGCCTTGCTCGCAGGCGCCAGTCGCTGCTGACCGGGCAGAGCGTCGCCCTCGATCGCAGCCGTGGCGGCGTTCTCATCGAGAAACTCCTTCACGCATGGGCGGAGACAAGGGCCCGGCGCTTTGAGCCCAGGCCCGACGCCGAAGGGCTTAATGAGCTTGAAGCACGGGCGGGTGCGCTCTTCGAACAGCTTGCGAAGGAATCCCCTGCGCGCGCGGCCTATCTGCGTCCGCCCGCCGGCGTGCTCGCATCGCGCCGGGCTGAGCTGGAGCCGGGCGATCTTCTCATCAGCGTCGTGAGCGCGACCAAGCAGAGCTGGTTCTTCCTGGTCGATCACGAGTCGGTGCAGGCAGTGCCTCTGAAGCTGGCGCGCGCGCCGCTGGCCGCCCGCGCGGGCGCGCTGCGGGAGCTGCTCTCGTCCATGGCCCGCTACGATGCCGAGCTCGAAGCTCTGCGCGCGCTTCTTCCCGAAGAAGTGCTGCAGCGCGCGGCTGCTGCAAAGCGGATTGTCTTTGTCAGCGACGAATCATTGCAGGGGCTCCCGATGCAGCTCGTTCTTTCAAGCAACGGCGTGCCGCTGCTCTACCGTGCGAGCCTTGCTGCGCCGCTGCGCGCAAATGGTGGTGGGAGTGCCGGCCCGCTCTCGGTGCTGGCGCTGGCGCGCATGCCCGCCACGCAGGTGAGCCGCTCCATCCCGCCGCGCACCGACAAGCGTCCGACGGCCGAGCAGGAAGAGCTCTGGGATCAGGAAGTCTTCGAGATCCTCGATGCCGCCGCGCTCGGGCGTTACGTCTCGATTCCCGGCGCGCTCAGCGGCGCGACGGACTGGCGCCCGCGCCAGAGATTCAGCGCGCTGTGGTGCGCGGCGCAGGCCCTTCCGGGGCGCAGGGGGGGCGGTACCTGCGGCGGTGCCGAGGGAAGCGGCCTGCCGCTCTCGGAGCTGGCGGCGGCGCGAGCGCTGCCCGGGCTGCTGGTGCTGCCGGCCTATCAGGCGCGCCCGGCAGAGGGCCAGAATCTGGCCCTCTGGCTCGAATGGGTGATGGACGGGCGCGGTGTGATCTTCGGCACAGAGCGCCTGCCCGTATCCGGGGCAAGCTATGGAAAGGCGCTCATCCGCGCCCTCTCGGCGGGCAGGGCGCCGGCTGCGGCGCAGCGTGAAGCCCGAGAAGCGGTGCGCGCGCGCTGGCCCCATCCGGCCCACTGGTCGAGTTTTCTCTATTACGGTCCGATGGACTAAGTTTGCAGGCACAAGGAATCAGGACAGAAGAACATGCGCAAGCACCTCACAGGACTCTTTGTTTTTACCGCCGCAATGGCCCTCGTGCTCGGCCTTACCCGCCCCTCCGAGGGGGCAAAGGGCGAGGCCCCCAAGCGAGGCGTCGTCACTTACGTGAGCGGCGCGGCCCAGCACCGCGAGAAGGCGGCGACTGCCTGGGATGCCCTCCAACTCAAGGACGACGTCACCAGCGGTGAGACCGTCCAGACCAAGCGCCAGACCCGCGCGGAAATCGAACTCGACGCGGGCAAGCTCATCCGCCTGGACGAGAACACGATCGTCGACCTGGTAAAGCTCTTCGAGGAAGAGAACAAGAAGAACACGGTGACCCTCGACGTGGCGCAGGGGCAGGTGTGGTCGCAGATCGCGTCGCTCGGCGGCGAAGAGGCCTTCAAGATCAACTCGCCGCTGGCCGGCGCCTCGGTGCGGGGCACGGTGTTCAACTTCGCCGTGGGCAGCGGCAACCGCACCAGCGTCGACGTCTTCCGCGGCGCGGTGGAGGTCTACAACCCGTTTCCGACGAAGAAGCTGGAGCCGGGCAAGGGCTACGGCGAGCGCCATGAAGTGAGCGGTCCCCAGGAAGTGCAGGGGCCCAAGGAAGTCACGCTGCAGGAGTGGTACTACATCGTGCGCAGCATGCAGCGCATCTCCATCGCACCCGGCCAGAGCACCTTCGAGGTCGAGGACATCAAGATGGACGAGGCCGGCAACGAATGGCGCAAGTGGAACGAAGAGCGCGACGCCGCCCGCGAAAAAAACCAGCCCGAGGGCGGGGAAGAATCCGAGACGGTCGTGCCGCCGGTGCCGGAGTAATGCAGGAACTCGACGACGAAGGGCGCCCTAGCGGCGCCCTTCCTTTTTGGGGTGACAACTCTCAAGTGCGTATTGAAAGCTGCGCTTTTTGTGCCATATCGCCGGGAATTGTTGAAGGATCGGATACAGACGTGCATCGCCGAGAGCATCAGCTGCATCGATTGCGAGGTAGCTGATGTGCGTTTGGTTTAATTCATTTTTTATGAGCCGGAATGCGCGCGGATCTTTTCGCACGGCTAGCCCGCAGATGGCCTCATTTCGGATTTCGTGATCTGACTCTTTGACGCGAGCATAAAGTGCCTTGCGAAGCGCAGGGCTATCAGTTCGAAATTCTGACCCCAGTGCGAACGTTGCCCAGTTACGAACATCTGGATCTGTATCTTGTGATAGTTGAATCAGCGCATCAGTAGCCTTTCGAGTATTGGAGCCTGATACGCTGTAGGCAACTGCTTCCCTTACGTCGGGGGACGGGTGCTCTGCAAAATTCAAAATTGCATCTCGAATTCTTGCAGGCATTCCCAACGGGTAGAAACGCCCTAATGCATAGATGGCTTGGAGGGCGACGGCCGCGGAACGGTCGGCCAAGCCAACAAACAAGAACGGCTCGGCAAGGGCGTAACGCTCGGTGAGCGCACCGCTCCAGCGCGCAATTTGAATGCCGAGTTCACGATCACCGGCCTTGCTGGATGCCAAGAGCGAGGGGACGTGCTTGAGAGGATCGGGTCGCCGCTTTTCGCAGGCCTTGCCAAGTAGCCCGAACCGCTTGCCCATGCTCCGGGTTTGACGTGCCTGGGCAATGAGCTGGTCGACCTTGCTCACTCCAGTTCACTCTTCAAATCTCTTGCCAGCAGATCCTGCAGGGCGATTTTGACGTCCTTGCCTTCGTGGAGGACGCGGTAGACCTGCTCGGCAATGGGCATTTCGACGCTCTCGCGCTGGGCGAGCTGCCAGGTGCTGCGCGCGGTCTCGACGCCTTCGGCGACCTGCTTCATGC
The DNA here is from genome assembly GCA_020434085.1 of Chrysiogenia bacterium. Taxonomy (NCBI): domain Bacteria; kingdom Pseudomonadati; phylum Chrysiogenota; class Chrysiogenia; species Chrysiogenia bacterium. The sequence goes on from JAGRBM010000313.1 coordinate 8,689, forward strand.
CGCCCAGGATGTCTTCGACTTTTTCGCCCTTGCCGATGCGCTCGCCGACCGTTCTGTTTCTGGAAAGGCTTCCCATGCAGGTGAGCACCAGGTCGCCCATGCCGGAAAGCCCGGCGAAGGTGAGCGGGTTGGCCCCCATGCGCACGCCAAGGCGCGAGATCTCTGCAAGGCCGCGGGTGATCATGGCGCACTGGGTGTTGTAGCCCATGCCCATCCCCTCGAGTGCGCCGGCGGCCAGCGCGATGACGTTCTTGAGCGCGCCGCCGAGCTCTACGCCCACGACGTCGTAGCTCGTGTAGACGCGAAACCAGGGCTGGTGAAAGACCGCCTGCACCTGCCGGGCGATGCGGCCGTTCTCACAGGCAAGCGTGACATTGGTCGGCATCTTCTGGGCGACTTCCTTGGCGAAAGACGGGCCCGAGATGTAGCAGAGCGAGCCGTGCATCTCGCGCGGCAGCTCTTCGAGGAAGACGTCGCTCATGAGCGCCAGCGTGTCTTTCTCGATTCCCTTGGAGGCGGAGACGATCGCCGTGCCAGGCTGCAGGTGATCCTTCATCTCGCGCACGACCGAGCGCAGGAACTGGCTGGGCACCACGCTGACGATGAGGTCCTTGCCGGAGACTGCGGCCTGCAGGTCGCTCGTGGCAGTCAGGTTCTCGGGAAGCTTCGCGCCGGGAAGGAACACGGTGTTCTCATGCTCGGCGTTGACGGCGGCGACGACTTCTTCCTCGCGCGCCCACAGGGTGACGGGAAAACCCTTGCTGGCCAGCACGAAGGCCAGCGCCGTGCCCCAGGCGCCGGCGCCGACTACTGCGATTTTTGGTGATTCGAGATTGATCATGCTTGTCTCAAGTCTCTTTCGTATTGCTCTCTGGAGTATCGGAACTTGCCGCGACGATTTGCGCGCGGCGAGGTGACTAGATCGTCACGCGAATGACTTCATCGAAGGTCGTGATGCCCATGGCCAGCTTCTTCACCGCTGCCTCACGCAGGGTGAGCATCCCCTGATCAAGGCCGGCCTTTCGGAGCTCGACGATGTCGGGGTTGTCCTTGATGAGTTTTCGCACCTTGTCGGTCATTTCAAAGGCTTCGTAGATGCCGTCGCGCCCGCGGTAACCGGTGTTGCGGCAGAGATTGCAGCCCGCGCCCTGCTGGACGGGCAGCTCCTTGCGCGACTTGGTCGGAATCTTGAGAAGCTCCATCTGCTCCTGGGTGAGCATGACGGTCTCCTGGCACTCGGGACAGATCTTGCGCACCAGGCGCTGGCCGATCACGCCGAGCACTGTTGAGGATACCAAGTAGGGTTCGATCCCCAGCTCCAGCAGACGCGTGACCGCCGAGGCGGCGTCGTTGGTATGCAGCGTGGAGAGAACGAGGTGCCCGGTGAGCGCGGCCTGCACGGCGTTCTCTGCCGTCTCATGGTCGCGGATCTCGCCCACCATGATGATGTCGGGATCCTGCCGGAGAATCGTTCGGAGCGCGCTGGCGAAGGTGACACCGATCTTGGTGTTCACGGCCGTCTGGTTGAAGCGCTCGATCACCATCTCGATGGGATCTTCGATGGTGGTTACGCTGACCTCGGAGGTGGCGATCTGGTTGAGCGCCGAATACAGCGTCGTCGTCTTGCCGCTTCCCGTGGGGCCGGTGACCAGAATGATGCCGTTGGGTGACTCGATCCACTTCTCGAAGAGCTGCTGCTCGCGCTGGAAGAATCCCAGCCGGTCGATGTCCTGGATGAGCACCTCGGGGTTGAAGATGCGGATGACCATCTTCTCGCCGAATGCCACCGGCAGGGTGGACAGGCGCATTTCCACTTCCTGTCCGTAGTGGGAGAGCTTGTGGCGCCCGTCCTGCGGGCGGCGCTTCTCTGCGATGTCCATGCGCGCGCGGGTTTTCAGGTGTGATACCAGCGCCGTCTGGATCTCGCGGCGCATCTCCAGCACCGTGTGCAGCATCCCGTCGATGCGAAGGCGCACGTGCGCGGTGGCGCGCTTGGGCTCGATGTGGATGTCCGAGGCCTTGTGATCGAGGGCGTAGTTGAACAGGTAGTCCACCAGCTTGCCGATGACCCGGTTGTCGGACTCGATCTCGGCTCCCTGCTTGAGCTCGATCATGTTCTCGAGGTTGCTCAGGTCCGTCTGGATGGCCCCGAATTCCTCACCGGCCTGCTGCAGGGACGAGCGCATGCCGTAGAACTCGGTAATCACCTTGAGAATGTCGGTCTTGGGAGAGAGCACGGGCTCGAAATCCCGGCCGAGCTGCTTGGATAGATCCGCCAGCAGCGGGCGGGCCGAAGGATCGGGAATGGCCGTCAGGATCTTGCGGCCCTCCGCGCGGATCGGCACAATCATGTGCCGGTTGGCATAGCGCTGGGGAAACTGGGAGGTCACGAACTCGGCGTTGAGCTCGAGCGGGTTGATCTTCTCAAAGCGCATCCCGTAGTGCTTGGCCACCAGTTCGGTGATGCGATCCTCTGTGAGCACCTTGCCGTTATCCGAGCCCGGCGCCCGCAGGTGCAGATAGGAGAGCACGTCGACCGCGGAGATGGAGGCCGCGCGGCCCTCCAGCCCGAGGCGACGGAACTGGCCGCGTCGTTCCTTCAAAATGGCAGTGCGCAGCTCGTTGTCACGCTGCTGGATCTCGCCGGCATTGCGCTCTTCGAGCAGACCCTCCTGCACCAGGATCTGACAGAGTCCTCGGGTTGTCAGCTCTTGTTCCACCGGCAAAAACCTCTATTGATTTTCAAAGGTTAGACCGCTTTGCAGCACCGGAGCAAGATGCCCGTAGATCTGGGGTGGTCGGCCCGGCGATGTCCATGCCCGTTGGCCCTTGCGCCCTGCTTTGTGATACATGGCAGGTGTTTCGAGGCAGGGGGAGGGGGCTGCAAAGCTCCGAATCGCACGGGGGACGTACAGCATGAGGGGATCCCAACGCACCAGCGTTGTCTTTTTTGGCGATTTTGATGCCAGCATCAAGAAGGCCCTGCCGAAGCTTCCATCGCAATTCGCGCGCCTGCAGACCGACGACACCGAGGCCGTCGCCGAGCTGGTGGACCGGCATGTGCCGTTTCTGCTGGTTTTCGACGCGGACAAGACCGGCAAGGTCACCAGCGAGCTGACCAAGCGCATCGGCGCCAAGCACGCCAAGGCCCGGTTCGTGGCGCTTTACGGCAAGAATGGGCCGTCGATCAAGAAACTCTCGGCCCACCGCGCGGTGACCAGCCTGCTCAAAAAGCCGGTGGAGGCGCTCGAATTCCAGCTCGCCGTGCGCAAAGCGGCCGATCTGCTCGACACAGAGTCGAACAATCTCTCGCTCGAAAAAGCGGTGGAGCGCCAGCGCGACGACTTGGAAAAATTCTTCAAGATTGGCACCGCACTCTCCACAGAGCGCAACCTCGAAAAGCTCCTCGACATGATCGTCAAGGAATGTCGGCGTGCCACCCGCGCAGATGCCGGCTCGCTCTACCTGATGGAAGATGTCGAGGGGGAGGAAACAGGCCCTGTTGGCGCGCCCTACCGGCGCGATGAGGAGCATCCCAAGGTGCTGCGCTTCACCGTTGCGCAGAACCACTCGGTCTCGGTGCCGTTCCAGAGCTTCACCATGCCCGTGAGCAAGAGTTCCATCGCCGGTTACGTCGCGGCAACGGGCGAGATTCTGAACATCAAGGACGTCTACCACCTGCCCAGCGACAGCCCGTTCGGCTACAGCAAGGCCTTCGATGAGAGTGTCGGCTACCGCTGCTGCTCCATGCTGACCGTGCCCATGACCAATCGAGAGGGCGAGGTCATCGGCGTCATGCAGCTCATCAACAAGAAGCAGCCGGGGATCGAGTATCTCGACAATCCCGAGAATACGCCGAACCGGGTCGAGCCCTTCGACGTGCATGATGAGCACCTGCTGCTCTCGCTGGCCTCGCAGGCGGCGGTCTCCATCGAGAAGGTCCGCCTCTACAACGATGTCGAAGGCCTGTTCGAGGCGCTTGCACAGAGCTATGCCCACGCGCTCGAAATTCGAGATCCCGTCACTGGCGGCCACTGCGCGCGCCTGGTTCACTATGCCATGACCATGGCCGAGAAGATCAACGCCCAGACCGAGGGGCCCTTTGCGGGCGTGCGCTTCAACGAGGACGAGCTGCTCGAACTCAAGTATGCCAGCTTCCTCCACGATGTGGGCAAGATCGGCGTGCGCGAGGCCGTGCTCAACAAGGCCCACAAGCTCTCGCCGGCCGACGAGGAATCACTGCGCGCGAAGTTCGGCTTCATCCAGCAGAGCGTGCTGACCGAGGCCTACCGCAAGGGCAAGGCCAAGCCTGGCGAGGACCTCCCCGACGAAGTGGCGGCCGAGGTCCATGCCTGGCAGGAAGACCTTGAGTTTCTGCTGGACGTGAACTCGCGCGGGTGGGTCAAGCCCGAGGAAATCGAGCGCATCAAGGAAATCGGCGCGCGACAATACAAGGACGTCGACCGCAAGAAGCGTCCGGTGCTCACCGATCACGAGATCGAGAACCTGACCATCCAGCGCGGCAACCTCTCGCCGCGCGAGCGTGAGAACATCGAGAGTCACATCGCGCTGACCTGGGACATCCTGGAGGAAATCCCCTGGCCCAAGCGTTTTGCCAATGTGCCGCACATCGCCGGTTCCCATCACGAGAAGCTAGACGGCAGCGGCTATCCCCACGGCCTCAAGGGTGAGCAGTGTCTGGTGCAGGCGCGCCTGCTGACGATTCTGGATATTTTCGAGGCGCTCACCGCCCGCGACCGTCCCTACAAGCCGCCGATGCCCATCGAAAAGGCCATCGCCATCCTGCAGGAAGAGGCTGACGCCGGGCACCTGGACAAGGATCTCGTCAATCTCTTCGTGGAAACCGAGGCATGGAAGGATTTCCAGCAGACCTTCGACTCGCTGGCCAGCAAGGCCCAGTAGCGCGCCCATGAGCGTCCAGGTCACGCTTTACACCCGTGCCGAGTGCCACCTGTGTGAGGAGGCTAAGGCCGTGCTGGAGCGTGTGGCCGCCGATCAGCCCTTTGCCCTCGAAGTTGTCGATGTTGATACCGATCCGGACCTGGCGGGCCAGTATGGTCTTGAAGTGCCAGTCGTGTTGATCGCCGGGCGCAAGCGGTTTAAGTATCGCGTCGACGAGGAGCGGCTTCGAAAGCTCCTCACACTGGGGAACGATGGAAAACTCTGAGACAGACGCCGAGACTCTGGAAGCGCACAAGACCCGCGCCGAGCGCAAGGGAGCGCAGTATTTCCAGGCCATGATTCTCGTGATCGTGCTGGGCGGACTGGTGCTTTACTTCTTTCCCCCGGAAACCCAGGAGCGCAGCTTCCTGAAGGCCGGGGACATCGCCGAGCCGTTCGACCTGCCGCTGGTGGATGGCTCGGGCACGATGAGCTGGGAAAAGGACTTCAAGGGCAAGGTGGTGCTGCTCAACTACTGGGCCACCTGGTGCAAGCCCTGCCTGGAAGAGATGCCGGCTCTGGACCGCCTTCACGACCGTCTGGAGGCCGAAGGGCTGACCGTCGTGGCCATCAGCGAAGATGATGTGATCGCGCTTCCAAGGGACTTCAATGAGGAAAACGATCTCTCTTTCCCCGTCCTCTGGGACGATGACCACCGGGTGGCCTCGCGCTGGGGGACCTTCAAGTATCCCGAGACCTACGTCATCGGCCGCGACGGGGTGGTAGTCCAGAAGCTCTTCGGGCCCGCTGACTGGGACTCGACCAAGGCCATCGAGTTCTTTCGGGGCCTGCTGACCCAGGGAGAAGAGGGTAACGAGGCCGCCGAGATCCCCACGGACCCCGGAGCAGCCCGTTCGCCCGAGCGCGGCAGCATGCGCCAGAAGATCGAGCAGCGCGGCGGCGCTCCCTCCGGCAGTGTCCAGTAGCCAAAACCCGCAGTTATTTCAACGCCTTAGCTCTACCCAAAAACCTGTCAGAAAGCCGCACTTGCCCCTTGCAAGGGAGCGAGTACTTCGATAAGCTCTTATTTGCCTCACGTTGCCATATATTGCATTACCAGTCGTGTCGACGTGGGCCGAGTTGTAGAGGTGTAGGGCGTCCGCTTCAGCGTAGCGGGATTTTGTGCCGGCAGGGGTAGTGCGGGCACAGGTGAAAATCCCCTCGTCCTTGCACCCGGAACAGCACTTAAATAAGTAGGAGAGGCTGGGCGGAGTATTCATCCGGCGCGTGGCAGTTGGGCCGCGGCCGGGGGAAGAAGCGCCCAAAATTCCGGGATGAAGATCAAGCAACTTCAGGCGCACGGCTTCAAGAGCTTTGCAGATGGCATCCGCCTCGACGTCCATGAGGGCGTCTCGGCAATCGTTGGTCCCAACGGTTGCGGCAAATCCAACATCGTCGATGCAGTTCGCTGGGTGATGGGCGAGATCTCCGCCCGTCATCTTCGCGGCCAGAGCATGCAGGACGTCATCTTCGGTGGCACCCAGTATCGCAAGTCCATGGGCCGCGCAGAGGTCTCGGTGATCCTGAGTCACCTGGCCGAATCGCTGCCCGAACCCTACAACCAGTTCACAGAACTCGAAGTCACCCGCCGGCTCTATCGCACCGGTGAGAGCGAATACCTGATCAACCGCAAGCCCGCGCGCCGTCGCGACGTGGCCGAGCTCTTCCTCGAAGCGGGCGTGGGCACGCGTACCATCTCGATCATCGAGCAGGGGCAGGTCACCGAGGTCGTAAAAGCCAAGCCCGCCGAGCGCCGCTTCTTCATCGAGCAGGCAGCCGGCATCCTCAAATACAAAAGCCGCCGCGAATCGGCGCTGCGCAAGCTCGAAGCCACCAAGCAGAATCTCAACCGCGTCAAGGACGTTCTCAACGAACTGACGCGCCAGCGCGCCACCCTTGAGCGTCAGGCCGAGAAAGCGCAGCGCTATCGGGAAATTGTTGAGACCCTGCGCGAAGCGGACTTGGCCAGCAGCTCGGCCCAGTACATCCACCTCGATTCCCAGCGCAAGGAAATCGCCGAGCAACTCTCGCTGCTCGAAACAGAGAAGCGCACGAAGAGCGAGCGGCTCACGGGCCTTGAATCCGACATCGCCAAGGCGCGCCTGGAGCGCGCCGAGCGCGAGCATGCGCTGGCCCAGGCGCAGGAGACGGTCTACGCCATCTCCAGCAAGATTTCCGAACTCGAAGCCGCGCGCCGCGTGGCCGAGGAAGGCATTCGCATTCACAGCGCCAACGCCGATCGCGCTTCCGAGGAAGCCTCGCGTCTGGACGGGCGCCGCGCCCAGCTCGAAGAAGAAGAGGCCGCCGCGACGGCCGAACGCGATGCAATTGAAGCGCAGCTCGAAACGCTCTCGGAGCGACTTGCCGCCCACAAGGAAAAGGTGGACGAGCAAAGCTCTGCGGCGCGCACCGCGACGGAGGCGCGCGAGGGCGCCCGCAAGGCCCACCATGAACGCATCTCGGAGCGCGACGGCTGCGTCTCGCGCCTGGAATTCGCCGAGAAGAGCAAGGAAGAGACCGCGCGCCGGATCGGCAAGCTCGAAGCCGAGCTCTCGGAAATCACTTCGCAGATCAACGAACTCTCGCAGACCTCGTTCGGGTTCGCCGAGACGCTCAAGGCATCGAAGGAAACCTTCGAACATCTGGGGCGTGAGCTGGCCGCCGCGGAAGAAAAGCTCGGTGCCGAGCGCGCGCGACTCGACGTCACTGAAGCCGAACTGCGCGCCGCCAAGGAAAATCTCTCAGACAAGGCAACGCGCCTTTCCTCGCTGCGCGACATCGAGCGTCGCTACGAGGGATACGGCAAGGGCGTCCAGGCCATCATGCTCGAGGCCGAGCGTCGCCTGGCCGAAGAGGGACGAAACGGCATCTACGGCATGGTGGCCGACGTGCTCAAGACGCGGCCCGAGTATGAGCGCGCGGTCGAGAGCTTGTTGGGTGAGCGACTGCAGCACATTGTCGTGAAGACCCAGAACGAGGGCATCGAGGCCGTCGAGTTTCTCAAGAGCGAGGCCAAGGGGCGCAGCTCCTTCATCCCGCTCACGCTTCGCCCCGAGCAGCATCCCGCATCGCTGAGCGGGTGCGAGGGCGTGGTCGGAACGCTTCGCGAAGTGGTGGACGTCAAGGAAGGCTATGACGCCATCGCCGACTATCTGCTCGGGGACGCCGTGCTCGTTGACCGGCTCGACCATGCCGTCGATACCTGGGGCGGCAGCGACCATCATCACACGCTCGTTACGCTCGATGGTGATGTGGTTGATCGCTTCGGCGTCATCACCGGCGGCACCGTCGAGGGGGCCGGCACGGGCGTGATGACCAAAAAGCGTGAGATCGAAGAACTCACCGGCGCCGTCGAGGAAGCCAGCGAGGCGGTCAGCCTGCTCGAAGCGCGTCGCTCGACCGAGGCCGCGCAAGTGGCGTCGGTCGAAGGGCAGGTCGAGGAATACAAGGTTCGCCTGCACCGGGTCGAGATCGAGATCACCAGCCAGGAAAAAGACGTCCAGCGCATCGACAAGGAACGCGAGCAGGTTTCGCGCCGCCGCGAAGACGTCGAGGCCGAACTCTCGGGCGAGCACAATCAGCTCGCCGAGCGCGAGGAAGAGATCAACCGCGAGCGCATCGAGCGCGACCGGCTCGAAGTGGCCGTGACCGAGGCGCAGACCGATCTGGCCCGCGCCGATGAAACCCACGCCGCGCAGCAACAGGCACTCTCCGAGGCGGTTGCGGCGCTCGAAGAAGCCAAGGTCGAAGCCGCCGGCATGCGCGAGCGCGCCGAATCCCTTGGAAGCAACGTCGTGCGCCTTGCCCGCGCGATTGAGGACGTCAAAGCCCAACATACCGATAAGGGAGAGCAGGCCGGGCGTGAGCGCGAGCAGGTCGAAGCCCTCTCCGGGCAGGTGCAGACCATCCAGGGACAGCTCGAAGAACGGGCCAGCGAAAAAGAAGAGGCTGAACGCCGTCAGTCCGAGGCCCGTAGCGCTTTCGATGCCGGTGAGAACGAGCTTAACGGTCTCGAAGAAGAACTTGCGCAGGAACGCTCAGGCATCGACGAAGTGGCCGAGCGCGTGGGCAACTGCTCCATCAGCCTGCGTGAGTCGGAAATGAAGATTCAGCGCGTCGTCGAAGATGTCACCGAGAACTACGAGCTGGAACTTGCCGATCACGTCGCGCAGCTTCCCGAGGAGGAGTGCGAGCGCCTCTCCCAGGACGAGCTGCGCGAGGAGCTCAAGGAAGAGGCTGAGCGCCAGCGCCGCCGCCTCAAGGCCGTGGGCTCGGTCAACGTCGATGCGATCGAAGAATATGACCAGGTGCTTGAGCGCGAGCAGTTCCTGCAGGGACAGCACGACGATCTGATCACCAGCATCGCCGACCTCGAAAAAGCCATCTCCAAGATCAACAAGACCACGCGCGAGCGTTTCCGTGAAACCTACGAGGCGATCAACGCCCGCTTCCAGGAAGTCTTCCCCAAGCTCTTCCGCGGCGGCAAGGCACGCCTCGAACTCACCGACCCGGCCAACCTGCTGGAAACCGGTGTGGAGATCATCGCCCACCCGCCGGGCAAGAAACTCGGCAACATGGACATGCTCTCGGGTGGTGAAAAAACGCTCACTGCCGTGGCGCTGCTGCTGGCGATCTTCCTCATCGCGCCTGCGCCGTTCGTCATCCTCGATGAGGTCGACGCCGCGCTCGACGATGCCAATGTCGATCGCTTCAACGACGTCGTGCGCGAACTGATCAACTACGCGCAGGTCATCGTCATCACCCATAACAAGCAGACGATGGAAATCGCCGACACGCTGGTGGGTGTGACCATGGAAGAGGCCGGTGTTTCCAAACTGGTCAGCGTCCAGATGGCCGAGGCTTCCTGATTGCAGGCAAGGGGAGGGCGCTCCGCCATGGCAAGGCACGCACTGCTTGTGCTCCTGGGGGCGCTGCTCCTTGGCGGTTGCGGGCTCCCTGCCAAACGCGGGATCGCCTGGTCCTGGCCCGAGAACCTCTCGGAACTCGACACTTACTGGTATGCGTTCAATCCCGATGCGAGCGCCGACGCCCCCTACGAGTGCGGCAGCGGGCGCGTTGCGCGTTACTGCCCGAAGGGCGCGGAACTTCCCGAAGAACTCCGCCTTCGCCTGCAGGCCCGGCGCATCCTTGATGGGGTCGGCGGCTTTGGCGGCCCGGCAGCACTCGAATCCCTCATCCATTCGGGTGATCGGGCCTATTTCCTGAGCAGCGACGACTCGGTTTACGCCTTTGACGCGAGCACGGGCGCGGTGGACTGGGCCATCGAGGGGCCGCTTGGCTACGACTGCCGCGGCGAGTTGGTCCTTGCCGCAGACCGGCTCATCCTCGCCTGCCGGCACAATCTTGGGCGCGACCACTCACTCATCGCTTTTGATCCAGCCACGGGGCAGACGCTGGCAACCGCGCAGCTGGATGCCGCTCCGGCGGCTGTGTTTGCGCGCGGCGCAAACGTGGGCGTGGTGCTGGGTGACGGCAGCCTCTGGCACTGGGCGCCCGGCACGGACGCGCCCGAGATGCGCGGCGAGCTTCCCGACCGTTTCCATTCGCTCTTCGATGCGATCGGTACGGGCGTTTACGAGCCCGCACCGACGCTGGTGAGTGACGGGGTAATCTACGTGGGCGGCGCCACCAATCTCTGGGCCTTGGGCGAAGATCTCGCCGAGAAATGGCATGCGGGGTTGCCGGGCAAGGCGCAGGCGATCGTGGCGATGGACGAGCGCGTGGTCGTGCTGGCAAATACCGGGCAGGCGGCCTTGTTTGAGAAATCTACGGGAAGTGAGCTGGCGCAGCTCGATGCAGGCGAGCTCGACGTCAACTGGTTGCTGGCCTCCGTTGGCAAATCGCTGGGCTGGGAACTGACCCAGGTTGCCGCAGATCACTCCGGCCAGATCGTCTTCTGCGAGTTCCGCGGCCTTTGCCTCGGTCTTAGCGCCGATCTCTCCAGATTGCGCTGGGCGGGCCGCGTGGCAGAGCGGCTCAAGCGAAACCGCCCCTATGTTGTGGGCGACCGCCTGCTCATCGAAGCTCCGGGCGGCAACCTGATCGTGGTGCCGGGGCTGCCGCTTGGCACAGGGCCGCAAAGCTCCAACTAAATACTGTGTGACGGAGCCCCCTGCGGCGCGCTATAACTCAGCGCGTGCAACAGGGGACAGAGATCACAAGCGTCGGAGCGGCAACCCTCGGGGAGCTGGATGCAGGGCAGGAGGATGCCCGCGGGCGCTACCTGCGTTTCGCCGGGATTGTGCGCTTTCTGCTGGGCGCAATCACGGCGACCTGCATGTTCTACCTGGACCATGTGGGGCTGGTGGACCTGCCGCTCATCTTTGTCGCGTTCGTTTGCTTCATCGGCTCTTTTGCCAGCCTGATCCACTACCCGCTCTTCAAGCGCTATCCCCAGCACTTCCACAACCTCATTCTGCTCTTTTTGCTGGTGGATTTCGCCGGCATCCTGATGATCCAGATCCTGTTGGGCGGTCCCTACGCGATGTTCGTGTTGCCGCTCTACCTGATCGGTATTTTCTTTGTCGGCGTGGTGAGCCGCCACACCGACTGCCTGATCCTGGGCGCGCTGGTCGTGGCAATTACTATCATCTCGCGCATTGTCGACCCCTCGCTCTACGCGCTTGCCAGTCCGGGCGATCCCGGCGGACTCACCCTGGCGAACGTCTACACCGGCGCGGCATCGGCCTTCACCATTTCGATCACCCTGCTCGCCTATCTGCTCTTTCGCGTCATGGACCGCCAGCGCGGCAAGCTCTCGGACCAGGGGCGCGAACTGGCGGTCATCAACACCGAACTCATGCGTTCGAATCGCGATCTGGAAGCGGCCAATCGCTACAAGAGCGAGTTCCTCTCCACGATCAGCCACGAGCTGCGCA
>JAGRBM010000314.1 GCA_020434085.1 Chrysiogenia bacterium
CTCGGGCTGGTGGGCGGCGCCATGCTGGTGCGCGAGATCGGGCGCCGCGCCGAAGAACACGGCCTTCGCGTTCACTATCCGCTCCTGGGCGCCGCCGGTTACGCCGGGCTCTCGGTCTGGCACGGCGGTTTGTCGGGAAGCGCGCCGCTGCTGATTGCAACGCCGGGGCACTTTCTTGAAAACGAAATGGGCGTTGTCACGCTGGGTCGCACGCTCGGAAGCGCGCAGAACCTTGTGACCTGTGTTCTGCTGGTCGCTGTCATGGCGATTCTCTTCGCCGCCTTTCATCCGCGAGGCGAAGAATGCGAGGCCCCCGATCTTCCGCCCGAGTCGATCCCCGACGATGCTTCCGAAGAATCTGCCACGATCATTTCGAAGATCGAGAACGCGAAATTGCTGGGCTGGCTTGCCGGCGGCGTGGGCCTGCTGGCGCTGGCGCAGGTGCAGTGGGAGCGCGGCCCGCACCTGGATCTCAACACGATGAATTTTGCGCTCTTCTTCGTGGGCATCGCGCTCCACGGATCTGCCCGCGCGTTCCTCTCCAGCGCGAGCGAGGGAATCCGAACAACCACTGGCATCGTCCTGCAGTTTCCCTTCTATGCCGGCATCATGGGCGTGATGAAGGGCGCGGGTCTGAGCAGCCTTTTTTCTACCTGGATGGCCGGCGCGGCAAGCGCAAAGACCCTGCCGCTGTTCGTCTTCGTCTCGGCGGGCCTGGTCAATCTGTTCATCCCCTCGGGCGGCGGGCAGTGGGGCGTGCAGGGGCCCATCGTGGTCGAAGCCGCCCGTTCACTGGGCGTACCGCTCGAAAAGGTCGTCATGGCCGTGGCCTACGGCGACCAGTGGACCAACCTCGTTCAGCCCTTCTGGGCCCTGCCCCTGCTGGGGGTGACGGGTCTGAAGGCCGGGCAGATCATGGGTTACGCATTCGGCGCGCTGATTTGCACCGGCGTGGTCTATGCGGGCACGCTGTTGATCTTCTAAATAGAGAAGCAAGGAAAGACTCTCATGGCCGAAGCGGCGCGCGCACAGGAACCAGGCACTGCCCAGCCCCTCATCGAACTCAAGGGGCTTACCAAGCGTTTTCCCGTGCGCGGCGGTTTCTGGGGAAAGCCCCAGGAATGGGTGCGCGCGGTCGAAGACGTGAATCTCCAGATTTTTCCGGGCGAGACCCTCGGCCTTGTCGGTGAGTCGGGCTGCGGCAAGTCGACGCTCGGGCGCACGCTGCTCCGGCTGCTCGATCCCACCGCGGGCCAGATCCTCTACAAGGGCCGCGACCTGGCGACGCTTTCGCAGGCGGAAATGCGCCCGCTGCGCCGGGACCTGCAGATCATCTTTCAGGACCCCTACGCCTCACTCAATCCGCGCATGAATGTCGAGCAGCTCGTCGGCGAACCGCTGGCCGTGCACAACCTGCGCCCCAAGAACGAGCGCCGCGACCGGGTGGTCGAGCTGCTCGAGCTGGTCGGCCTTCAGCCCAATGCGCTCACCCGCTATCCCCACGAGTTCTCGGGCGGGCAGCGCCAGCGCGTGGGCATTGCGCGCGCCCTTGCCGTCGAACCCGAGTTCATCGTCTGCGACGAGCCCATCAGTTCGCTCGATGTCTCGATCCAGGCACAGATCGTCAACCTGCTCAGCGAGCTGCAGGAAAAACTCAACCTGACTTATCTCTTTATCGCCCACGACCTGCGCGTGGTGGAGTTCATCTCCCACCGCATCGCGATCATGTACCTCGGGCGCGTCGTCGAGACCGGCCCGGCCACGCAGGTGGTCACCAGCCCGCGCCATCCCTACACCCAGGCGCTGCTTTCGGCGATTCCCGTGCCCGACCCCAGGGTCAAGCGCGAGCGCATCATGCTCGAAGGCGACGTGCCAAGTCCCATCAATCCGCCCAGCGGCTGCGCCTTTCACCCGCGCTGCCAGCACGCGCGCGAGGCCTGCGCTTCGGTCGAGGTGCCGCTCAAGCCCGTCGCCGAGAACCAGCTCTCTGCCTGCGCGTTCTCCGACGAAATTTACGGCAAGTAGATGAGCCCCGCACTTCGACGCCTGGCACTCTGCGCGATGCTCGCGCTGCTTGCTGGCTGCCAGACCAATTCGGTCCGTGTCGATACGCCGGCGCAGAGCGGGACCGGTGAGCACTCTACCGAGGGAACGCTGCCGCGCGGAAAGCTCTCGTTCGAAGGCGGTCCCGAGATCTCCATCGAAATCGCAAGCACCATGGAGAACATCCGGCTGGGGCTCTCCTACCGCGAGTCCCTCTGCGAGAGCTGCGGGCTCTATTTCGTCTTTCCCGGCGAGGACATCCGCACCTTCTGGATGCGGCAGATGCGCTTTCCCATCGACATCATCTGGATCAACCACGGCAAGGTCATCGGCGTCGCCGCCGACACCCGGCCCGAGCCCGGCGTTCCCGAGTCGCAGCTCGCCACTTACAAATCCCCGCAGCCCGTGCGCAACGTGCTGGAAGTCCCCGCGGGATTCGCCGCGCGGCACGGCATCAAGGCCGGAACCAAGGTCAAAGTCTGGGCGGAATAAAAAGGGCGGGTAGACCCCGCCTCTACATGGATTGCGTAGGGGCGGGGTCTACCCGCCCTTTTTGCTTACGAGGCCTGCGCCAGCAGACCGCCACCGGTTGCGCCGCGAATGAATTCGCCGATCTGGACGAGCGCCTGCCGGCCTTCCGGAAGCAGCGGGGCGAAGAACTGCCAGACATGCATCATGTCTTCCCAGCATTCGAGCCGCACATTCACACCGGCGGCGCGGGCCTTGTCGGCAAAACGAACCGCATCGTCAAGCAAGGCTTCCTTGCCGCCGGCCTGGATAAGCAGCGGCGGCAGGCCGTGGAGCTCGGCGTGAAGCGGCGCGGCCAGCGGATGGCGCGGGTCGGCGCCGTCGAGATAGGCCTCGGCGGCACGCAGCAGGGATTCACGGTTGATCATCGGGTCGTGGGCGGCGTTGCGCTCGATGGACTCGGCGGTTCCTTCCAGATCCACCCACGGCGACATCACCGCCGCGGCGGCCGGAAGTGGATCGCCCGCGTCGCGCAGCGCGATCAGCGCTGCCAGCGCCAGCCCGCCGCCCGCCGAATCACCGACCAGCACGATCTCCGAGGGCAGGCTCCCCTGATTCAGCGCCCAGCGATAGGCGGCCACCGCGTCGTCGATGGCGGCGGGGAAGGGGTGCTCGGGCGCGCGGCGGTAGTCGATACCCAGCACGCGGGCATGGGATTCATGCGCGAGCCGCGCCATCAGGTGCCGGTGGGTTGCCACCGACCCGAGCGCGTAAGCCCCGCCGTGGAAATACAGGATGACCGGATCGTGGGTCTCGCTCGGATGGGCGATCCACTCGCACGCAACGCCGGGGGCGTCGGTGGCCTCACGCGCGACTTCGGGAAAGATCGGGAAAATGGAGGCCGAGCGCTCAAGCCCCTCGCGCATCTCCTCGATGCTGGGCTCGACGCTTCGATCACTCTCCCTCGAACGCAGCAGTTCGAGGACCAATTGCAGTTGCGGACTGGCCACCGGCGGTTCTTCTCCCAAAGGATTTCCAGTGACCAATTGTAACGAAAGAGTGACGGAGATTCTACGGACCTGTGACGCAAGCCCGGCTTGACCGGTGCGGCAAAAACAAAACCGCCGCGCATCCGCGCGGCGGTTTTGGCTGGAGAGCGGGAAAAATCAGGCGGCTTCGGAAGCGCCTTCACCGGCGGGGCGGCGTGAACCCGCAAGACGCGAGCGGCCCGGGAGCTGCTGTGCAAGTTTCTTGAAATAGTACTTCACACCCGTGAGCAAACTGACCGAGCCGATTTGCAGGATTTCGTCACCGGCCGACCAGCTCATCAGGTCGCTGTAGTAATCGTTGAGGCGAACATCGCGATGGTGGAAGCGCGTGTCATTCTGCGCTTTTTGAAAGCAGGTGTCCTGCACGCTGCCGCGGAAGACGAACTTCTTCGTGTCGAACTTGGCATCGCCGCGAATGTAGATCTTGTCGCGGTAAAGCGAGTTAATGCTCAGCGCAATGCGTTCGTGATTCCGGCTCGGCTGATTCTTCGCAAAATAGGGCGAGGGATAAACCTCTTCGAAGTTGAGTGCGACATTGCCGAGGCTGCTCAGCACGCAGGCCACATTGCTGACCCACACCTTGCTCAGCGGCTTGTATTTTACCAGATACTGGATCACCACACGGGAGGTGAGCTTGTGGGTAAGTCCGGCACTGCGGTCTTCGGGTCGAACGCAGGTGAGCCCCAGGTGGAACACATCGCCCACCTTGTCCACCGGCAGCAGCGCGGCCGAGCAGAAACCGGCCGCCGTGCCGTCACTGCGACGAGCAATGGTAATCACCTTGTCGGCCAGCTCGGCGCGCGTTCCGGCCAGACACTGGTAGTCGGGAATCTCACTGAAGCAGGTCGCGGCAACATCGCGCAGCTCCGCGACCAGGCGCTGGAGCTGCAGCTCGTCGTGACTCTGCCCCGGGCGGTAGAGGAATTCGATTTCATAGGTTTCGCGCTTTTCGATGCCTTCGGACATTTTCATTTCCTTGTTTGGGGTGCCCGATCAGGTCAGTGCCAGGTCGGGAATTTGATCGGCGGCGGGCTGTGCCGGGACGCCGACGGGTACGGTGAGGTTGCGCTTGATCCAGTTCTCGACGAACAGGCGCGTGTGGAGCGGATCGCCCGGCTGCACCTGCGGGCCGATGGCGATGCTCACAAAAACCCGCTGCTTGCCGAAGCAGCGAATGAAGTGTTCGAGGAATCCGTCCTGGTCGACCCAGGCGTCGTCGCGCTCACCGTATTCGAGCGCGATGGGAACGATGGGGTAGCCGTTTTCTTCGGCCACTTCGAAGAGCCCCTTGTAGAAACGCACAATGCCCGGCCCCCGGGTGGTGGTACCTTCAGGAAAAGCGGCGAAGTTCATTCCCTGGTCGAGGACTTCCTTGGCGCGCTTTCGGGCGAGCTTGCGGCTCTTCCTGCACTCGCGGTCGACGAAGACCGTGTTGTTCATTCGCGCCGCGGCGCCCACGAGCGGCCATTCGCCGATCTCTTTTTTCGAGAGAAAGTTGCAGGGAATGACCGAGAGGATCGCCGCGATGTCGATGTAGGATCGATGGTTGGCCAGGATGAGCTGGCGCCCCGATGGCATCTCGCCGCGAATCTGGACCTCCACCCCGAGCACCGCCATGAGCATGCGCGCCCAGTGCTGGCCGATGCGGGCAACTTCCCAGCGGTCGGGCACCCGAAGCAGGGCGTGGAGCTTCATCCAGATGACGGTGAATGCGGTGACGAGCAGGAAGAAGGTGAGCCGAACAAAACCGCGGACGTAATACATGAAGTTCACTGGTGACGCTCCCGCTGTGTGGGGTGCCGCGTGCGTGGCTCCTGCCCGGCGGCACTGTGCCCTTTCCCTGGCTTCGATTTGTATCGGGAAGTTGTTGCGAACTTTCGTGCGATTTTGTGAAAGCCTTGTGTTCTTCAATACTTATGGAAGTGATGGTCAAAACAAACGCACCGCTTTGTCACCACTGCGCGACAGGTGCGGCGCCCGTGTGTCGCGCCCGGACGTATGACTACCGTCATGGGGTTTCCGCGGCGCAATCGGCTAGACTGAAAGTACAAGGGCAGTAGCGGGCATCGAGCCCACGGGGGGATGGAGCCATTCATCACGGACCGGAATTTGCGGCGATTCTGATCGTCTGCTTCATTCTTGCGGCCGGAGCAGCCACGCGGCTGCTCTCGCGCAACTTGCGTACTCCCTACACCGTGGCGATGCTGATCCTGGGCATCGGCATCGGCTTGGTTGCCGAGAAGCTAGGCGGCCACGGCCCCTTCGCGCATTTCTCTGAAATGCTCTCGCGCGGCCAGCTTCTCTCCCACGACATGGTCATCTTCGTCTTCCTGCCCGCGCTGATTTTCGAGTCCGCGTTCGGGATGGACGTCTACGCTTTTCGCAAGGAGCTGGGTTCGGTCACGCTGCTGGCAGTGCCGGCACTGATCATCTGCACCGTGGCGACGGCCTACCTTGTCTTCGGGCTCGCCGGGGATTCCTGGGGCTGGTCGCTCTCCACGGCGCTGGTATTCGGCGCGCTCATCAGCGCCACAGACCCGGTGGCTGTCGTCTCCATCCTGCGTGAAAGCGGCGCGCCAAAGCGGCTGGGCATCCTCATTGAGGGCGAGTCCCTGCTCAACGACGGCACGGCCATCGTCGTTTTCACCGTGCTGCTGGCGCTTCACACTGCCGGACCCGACGCGGCGATGCCCGGGGTTGGCAGCGTGCTCGGTCAATTTGGACTGACCGTGGCGGGGGGCATTCTGGTCGGCCTGCTGCTGGCCTTCCTGCTGCTGCGCTGGATCCGCCGCACCTTCAACGACGCGATGGTAGAGATCACGCTGACGCTGGTGCTCGCCTATTCATGCATGATCTTTGCCGAAGGTTTCTTGCACGTCTCGGGCGTCATGGCAGTGGTTGCAGCAGGTCTGTGGGCCGCCGGGCCCGGCCGCACGAGCATCAGCCCCGAGGTCACCCACTTTCTGCATCGCTTCTGGGAGCTGTTGGCCTATCTGGCCAACACGCTCATTTTCTTTCTCGTCGGTCTGGCCATCGCCGCGCAGCTCGACCGGGCAGAGGCCTTCGACCTGCTGCTGGTTCTCGCGGTCTTCGCTTGCGTCATCGGCGTGCGCTTCGCGGTGATCTTTCTCTTCCGTCCGCTCTACCCCAAGCTCGGCGACGCCATCTCTTCGGCCGAGGCTTTCATCATGTCCTGGGGCGGTATGCGCGGCGCGGTTTCCCTGGCGCTGGCGCTGGCCGTCAACCAGAACGAGGCCATCGACGAAACGGTGCGCCACCAGATTCTGTTCCTGACCGCAGGCGTGGTGCTCCTCACCATTCTGGTGAGCGGCTCAAGCATCGGGTGGCTGCTGCATCGCCTTGGCTTCGACCGGCGCCCGCCCAGTGAAGAACTCGCCGCACTGGCCGCGCAGGAAAAGGCGCTCGAACACGTCGAAGCAAGCATCTCCCACGTCACCCAGGACCGCGCGCTGCGCACCCTTTCCTGGGAGGACGTGCGCGAAGACATCACGCTGCGACGCCGGCAGTTGCAGGATCAGATGGGCAATCTCGAATCGGAACTGCACAAGAGCGGCGGCACCGAAGAGGTCATGAGCTTCTGGCACCGCGCCCTCGACATCGAGCGGCAGGCCTACTGGGACGCTTTTGCCGAGGGGACGCTGGGCGCGAAGGCGGTGCGCGCGCTCAATCTCGAAGTCGATCTCCATCTCGACCGACTCAACCGCGGGCACCTGGAACCGCCGCACTCGCGCATCCACATGGAAGAAGAACACGCCTCGTGGGCACTGCACTACGTTCACGCGCTCGAGCGGCGCTTTCAGCGCGTCGGCTTCGATCGCCTGGCGCTGCTCTACGACATCGCCCGCGCCGAGAGCCGCGCGGCCGAAACGGTGCTGAGCCGTCTGGAAGAGCTCCACAGTGAGGGGAATGCCGCCCTTGCCGAGATCACCGACACCTACAAGCGCTTTCAGCGTCTGGGGAAAGAACGCCTTGAGGAAATGCGCGTGAACCTGCCCGAGATCACCCGCGCCATCGAGGACAAGCTGACAAAGCGCATTGCACTCAATCTCGAACGCGAGGAATACGAAGCGCTCGTCGATCACGGCGCCATCGAGGAAAACGCCGGCAAGAGCGCGCTCACCAGCGTGGAGCTGCGCATGAAGCAGCTCAAGCAATCTTCCACTCGCGGCGAGCTTCCCAGCAACGCCGACCTGGTGCGTCGGGCATCGCTCTTTGCAGCGCTCGAAGAAGAGACCATCGAGAAGATTGCCCGCGAAGTGCGTCAGGTTGTGCTGACACCGGGCGAAAGCCTCTTTCACGAAAACGACAGCGGTGACAGCGTGTTCGTCATCGCCCGCGGCGCGGTGCATGTCATCAAGCAAATCGGCGGAGAAGAAAAGCTGCTCGCGATTCTGGGCGGCGGCGATGTATTCGGCGAGATGGCGTTCCTGACCGGCGAGACACGCACGGCAACCATCAAGGCCGCGACTTCAGTCGTACTTGTAGAACTCTCGCGCAAGAACCTGAGCGGCCTGATGGAATCGATTCCCACCCTCAGCGAGGAAATCTGGCAGGCCTTTGCCCAGCACCAGTTCGATACTTACCTGCGCGCGCTGCCGCGCTTTGCCTCCCTTTCGGCGGAGGCGCGCGCGGCCTGGATCAGCGGGAAGAAGCAAATCGAGCTTGCCGACAAGGAAGTGCTGCCCACCGACGATGCCGCCTATGCCTTCGTTCTCACCGGCGCGCTCGAAGCGGCCGGCAGCACTTTCCAGGCTCCCACGCTCATCGACCTCAAGGGACTTCTCGACCAGCCGCGTGCCTGGCACGGCGCGCGCGTGATTCTGCTGCCCGCGCTGGAGTCGGACGCCTGAGCCTCAGCCCTTGGCCATCATCACCTTGAGGGCCTCGGCGTGCAGGCCGCGCTTCAATGCGCCGATGGTCTTGCGATCCTTTTTTGCATACTCGGCCGCCGCCGCGATGGCGCGCGGCAGAACTTCGGCCTCGGGGGCGATGTCATCGGCAATGTCGCGGGCAAGGGCGGTCTGCGCGTCGTAGCGTTTTCCGGTAACGAGCGCCTCGTGCGCGGCGACGCGCGAGAGGCGCGCGGCAATGAGCGCGTTCATCGCCGGGGTTGTCGGCATTTTCAGGTCCACCTCGGGCAGGCAGAAGTAGCCCCGGTCGCTGCGCATGACCTTGTAATCATGCGCCATCATCAGCATCGCGCCGCCGGCAAAGGCGTGTCCGTTCACCGCTGCAACGGTGTACATGGGAAAGGTCAAAATGCGCGCAAAGAGGGCGTGGACGTCTTCGATGAAGCCTTTCATTTCGCCCGCCCCATCGCCCATGAGCCAGGCGAGATCCAGGCCGTTGGAGTAGAACTTTCCCGCGCCCGTGGTCACCAGCGCGGCCGGGCCGCTGCTGGCTTCCACCTCATCCAGGGCGGCGTTCAGTGCCTCAAGGAACGGACGGTTGTAGCGGTTCTCCCCGTCTTTCATGTGCAGGACGAAGACGTCGCCTTCTTTACTCAAATCGATCATTGGCTTGCCTCTTGTTCTTGCGCGCCGCCACTTCCGGGTGCGCGTCCGCCGTGACTATAGTGAGTCGCGGGCTGCCGGAACATCCGGTCCCACAACAGGGGAATCGCATGGAAGAGAAAGAATTTCGCAGCGTCGCCGACGACACGCTGTTCAAGCTGCTGGAGAGACTCGACGAGATCGAGCTCGACGACGCCGACGTGGAACTGGCCGACGGGGTGCTGACCGTCGAGTTCGAGGACGGCAAAAAGCTTATCGTTTCGCGCCAGAGCGCCGCGAGCCAGCTCTGGCTGGCCGAGCCCGGCGGGGGCTGGCACTTCGACCACTCCGACGGCATCTGGATCTGCGACAAGCGTGGCACGGATCTCATTGAAGACCTGGCCCGGCTCATCACAGAAAAAACCGGCGTGCATGTGAAGTTGCGCCACGATTCCTAGGAAACGGGCGAGAGAAACGCCGCCCTATTTTTCGAATTCAATGATGACCGGCGCGTGGTCGGAGAGACCAGCCTTCTTGTCGATCCAGCCATGGCGCGCCCGTGCGGCCAGGTCCGGTGAGGTCAGCACGTAGTCGATGCGCCAGCCAAGATCCTTCTCGCGCGCGCGGCCGCGGTTGCTCCACCAGGAATAGAGTCCCGGCTCGTGCGGGTGCAGCGAGCGCAGCACGTCCACCCAGCCCTGCTTTAGAAGCCTGGTCATCCACTCACGTTCTTCTGGAAGGAAACCCGAATTCTTGGCATTTCCTTTTGGGTTGTGAATGTCGAGCTCGGTGTGCGCGATGTTCACGTCGCCGCACACGATGACGGGGCGTTTTAGCTGCAGAAGCTTTCGCGTGTAGCCGAGAAAATGGTCCATGTACTCATATTTCATCCCCTGCCGCTCTTCAGAGGAAGAACCCGAGGGGATGTAGGCCGAGACCACGGTGAGGTCGGGAAAATCCGCACGAAGAACCCGGCCCTCCTCATCGCCCCATTCGAGGCCCGTGCCCTCAACATATTTATCGACAGCCGGTTTCGAATAAACGGCCACGCCCGAGTAGCCTTTCTTCTTTGCGTTCACCCAGCGGCTGTTGTAGCCGGCCGGCGAGATCAATTCGTGATGGACCTGCTCGGGCCAGGCGCGCAGCTCCTGCAGGCACAGGTAGTCGGGCCGATGTTTATCCAGCCAGGCGGGAAAACCCTTGCGCTCGGCCGAGCGGATGCCGTTGAGATTGAGTGTGCAAACGCTGAAGGTATCGTCGATCTTCTTTTTGGCCATGAAACTCTCTCAAGCAAACAGGGGCGAGGCTCTGCCCCGCCCCTGCATCGGCTTTGCAGTTGTTTCTACTAGATGAAGAAGTCAGGCATCAGCGTCGCGCCGGGCTCATAGGCGTAGTGGTCGAGATCGGTGATCCCCTCGCTCTTGAGCACATCGTCGTCGATGAAGAAGTTGCCGTTACATTCCTTGTGGTCGCGGTTGAAGATGATGTAGGCGGCGTCGGCCATGATCTCGGGCTTGCGGCATCCCTTGAGCGCTGCCTTGCCCGCGGTGTTGCCGATGGCGGCGGTGGCAATCGCCGTGCGCGGCCACAGGCCATTGAAACCGATCTTCCCCTCGAACTCCGCCGACATTCCAAGCACGCACATGCTCATGCCGAATTTGGCCATGGTGTAGGCCACGTGGTTCTTGAACCAGCGGGCTTCCATGTTGAGCGGCGAGCACAGATTGAGCACGTGGGGATTGTCCGCTTTCAGCAGGTGCGGGATGCACTTCTGCGAGGTCATGTAGGTCCCGCGCGCATTGATCTGGTGCATCAGGTCGTATTTCTTCATGGTCGTGGCCAGCGTCGGCGTCAGATTGATTGCGCTGGCATTGTTCACGAGGATGTCGATGCCGCCGAACTTTTCGACGGTATCGGCGACGGCTTTTTCGACGCTCGCTTCATCGCGCACGTCGACGACGATGGGCAGGGCCTTGCCGCCGGCCTTTTCGATTTCCTCAGCCGCGGTGAAAATGGTGCCCTCAAGCTTGGGGTGGGGCTCGGCCGTCTTGGCGGCGATGGTGATGTTGGCGCCGTCCTGCGCGGCGCGCAGCGCGATCGCCTTGCCGATGCCGCGGCTCGCGCCGGTAATGAATAGTGTCTTGCCCTTCAGGTCGCCCATGGTTTGCTCACTTCCTGGGGCCCGCTCATGGGCCCGAGATGTCGAATTTCGCGCCATCACAAGGGCGCGGAGCGAGTCTAGGGCGGATTGACTGGTGAATCAAAAGTTCGCAGGCAGGGCCCCGACCGGCTATTTTGGGCCCCCATGAGCCCATCACCAGAGTTTCATATCGCCCCCTACGATCCCGCCCGCCACCTGGAGGGCTGCACCGAGGCCCTGCGCTCTGCCTTCTCCCACAACCACTGGCCCGCCTGGCAGTGTGCCTCGCCGCGCATGGCCAGCGACTTCACCGCCCTGCTGGCCAGCATCAGCGACCTGAACTTCGTGATCGAGGACAAGGCCACCGGAGCGGCCCGCGGGCAGGTCTTCTGCATGGCACCGGCCGCGAAGGGCCAGCTCGCCCGGGGATTTTGGCCCTTTGCCAAGCTGGGTGGGCAGTTTTTCACGGGCCTCTACTTGCCGCGCATGACAGCAATTCGCCACCTGTTGGGAATAGGACGCGGTTATGCCGGGTTATTCAAGGATCACCCCAGCAACGACCCCCACTTCGAGGTCGTGCTCTTTGCCATCCATGAATCGATGCAGGGCAAGGGCTGGGGCCGCCGCCTGATGGACGCGGCGGTGGAAAAATTCAGCGAGCGCGGCGCAGAAAAGGCCATCCTGATGACCGACTCGACCATGAGCTGGCAGTTCTATGAGCGCTACGGCTACAAGCGTATCCTGACTTCCCCGATGGGCGGCGCCTACAAGGTGGCGATGGATTCCGATCACGAAGATGCCTACATTTACGAAGTTGATGTGAAAGAGGCCTGCGAGCGTATCGCGCACACACGGGCCGCGCGGGGAGAGTGATTGTGAAAACCTGGACCATCCACGGCCTGCTCGCACTGCTGGCGCTCGTGTCGATCGCAAGTTGCGGCGACGGCATGAGCGACGAGGTCATTGACGAGCTGTTCCAACCACCGCCGGGCGCCACTTCTTCAGAGACCTGCACCGGCGACGACGACGCCGGTTATTACCGGTTGGTGTTCGCCAGCGAATGGATCGCCGCGAACTTCGAGTCGTATCCCACCGGCGCTCATTTCGCCATGTTCACCGGCGCCACCCACAATGAAAACGTGACCTTCTGGGAGCCCGGCGGGATGGCCACTCTCGGAATCGAGCGCATGGCCGAGGACGGTCTCAACCAGACTTTTGCCAACGAGATCGATGCGCAGATCGTCGCCACCAACGCGAGATCGAAGTTCAGCGGCAGCACCCTGTTCGTCACGACCGGCGCATCCAGCCGCACAATCAACTTTCCCATCTGGGGTTCGCACACGCTGGTTACCGTCGCATCCATGATTGCGCCCACGCCCGACTGGTTCGTGGGGGTGAACGGGGTCGACCTGTGCGACGCGATGACGGGCTGGAAAGAAGAAGTGGTGGTTGAGGCCTTCGCCTATGACGCCGGCACTGAGACCGGAACGGGCTGGACGCTGACCAACCCGCCCGAGGATCCCCACCTGCCCATCGCCATGATTCCCGGCGCGCCCTTCCGCGACATGGTCGGCGGAACGCTGCGCCGCGTGGGGACGTTCACCTTTACGCGGCTCTAGTGATTTCGTATCAGGGCTGCTTGCCGCGGGCGGCTTCGAGCCAACTGCGCAGGTCCGTGCCGCCAAAAGTGTTCTTGCCCGGCACCTTGGTCCCTTTGAGCGCGGCGGGCCGGGCGTAGATCGTCTCTTTCCAGCGCTTTAGATTCGGAAATTCATCGATCGATACCCCCGACCAGTTGTGGGTGCGAACCCACGCCCAGTTGGCCATGTCGGCAATGGAGTAGTCGCCGGCGAGCCACTCGTGCTCGGCAAGCCGTCCTTCCAGCACGCCGAAGAGGCGGCGCGTTTCGTTCTGGTAGCGGTCGATTGCAAAGGGAATCTTCTGCGGGGCGTAGCGAAAAAACACGTTGGCCTGCCCCATCATGGGACCGATCCCGCCCATCTGGAACATGAGCCACTGGATCACCAGCGAGCGGCCCTTCGCGTCGGTGGGCAGAAATTTGCCCGTCTTCTCGGCCAGGTAAATAAGGATCGCGCCCGATTCGAATACCACGAAGTCGTCTTCATCCCTATCCACAATGACGGGGATGCGGCCGTTGGGATTGAGCTTCACAAACCAGTCTTCGCGCTGCTCATTCTTCATCAGATCAATGGCGCGCACTTCGTAGGGGAGATCCATTTCTTCGAGTGCGATGGAGGCCTTGTGCCCGTTGGGCGTACTGGATGTATAGAGCTCGATCATTGCCCCTCCTTCAATCCCATGCCCCGGGCAGGTTCCATTCGATTCCGCTGAAGTAGCGGCGGACGCGCTCGGCGGTGCCGACCTTTCGCGGGCGGCAGAGCGGCGGCGTATTTCCCGCGTGCAGATTCGAGGCAATGCGCCCGCCCTGCCACAGGGGTTCCCAGCAGCCGTGCGCGCGAAGAGTCTTCTCGACTTCGGGCTTTGCCTCTTCGGGGAGCGCTTCGAAATGGTCCTGCAGGCGCTCGCGGCACCAGACGCGGTACTGGACCGTCGGCAGGTTTTTGTAGCTTGCGCCCTGCACGCTCAGGTCGAAGTGGCGCCGCCGCCCATGCCAGGCGCGCGCGTTTTCAGCAAGATAGGGCAGGTAGGCCTCGCCGATGTCTTCGAGAATCGGGCTCCAGGCTTTCGGCAGGGTGTTCGCAAACTTCGCCTTCTCAAATTTCGAGGCGCGCGCGTTCCACAGCCTGGCAACCCATTCGTATACCCCCGGCGCGCGATCCTGCATGATGCGTGCGGGCGTGGGGTCCTGCGAAAAATGGCGGAACATGCTCGCGAAAAACCCGAAGTCCGCGAGCGATGGTTTCGCGCCCAGCAGATACGGACTGCGCGCAAGGACCGCTTCGAGCCGGTCGAGAGTCTTGAGATAGATTCCCTCCACGTGCTCGCGAGTCTCGTCGCTTACGCCATCGTCACGCACATAGGTTTTGCGCTGGCGCTCACGCGCCATTTTTGCCGTTACGGAAAGCGGAAAGGGCGAGTCACTCAAAAAGGTGCGGGCGAAGTGCTCGCTGAGCGCCCGGGCGTCTTCTTCAAGGCTCCACCGGTAGTGAAGCGCCGGGCGCCACATCCACTCGTCGGCGTAGTCTTCCAGCAAACGGCAGAAGAAAGCGAGCGCGGGATCCTCCGGAAGCACGGGCCCCTCGGGATGGCGCGCCTCGAACCAGTCGATCATCGGCGTCGAATCCTGGAGCCACTCGCCCTCTGCGGTCTGGATCACCGGCACGCGCATGTGACCGGTGTTGCGCAGAATTTTTCCCGACATTTCGCCCCACTTGACGTAGTGGCGTTTGTGCGGAATTTCCTTATAACGCAGATACCCCTCTATCTTCCCACTGAAGTAGGAGATGTCCATCAGATAGAGGGTACAGGGTCCGTTCATTTTCTGCGGTGCTCTTCGTGAACTTTCTGCATGTGCTCGGGCACCTGCTCCTTGTCGAGCTGCGTGGCAAAGCGCTGGGTCATCTTGAGCATGAGCTGCGGGTCCATGGGGTGGGCCGCCACCCAGCCGTGGGCATAGATGTGGGAAAAATCTTCGTTCGCCAGCAGCACTTCGATGAACTGCGTGCCCACCTCCTTGCCCTTGATCTCCAGCGGGCGCGCTGTGGAGAAAGCATCCGGCCGCATGGTTTTGCGGTTGGTCAGGCAGAGCAATGTCTCGTCGTGGGGAATGACCTCACCCGAGAGCGCAAGCGAGACCTGCGTCGTAAAGTGCGGGCACTCGCGCTCGAAAGCAAAGGCCAGCGCGCCGATCACGTCGAGGTGATAACAGAGAAACGGAAGTGAGAGGTGACCGTCCTCGGTGCGGAAGCGCTGCACGTCGCTCTGCTCATCGGCGCCGACGCCGCGCACCTTTGCGCAGAACAGGTCTTCGGATTCTACGTAGGGCAATCCCATGATGACGCGCGTCTGTTTGCCCGGACTGGCCTCGGCGCGCTCGTAGGACTTCTTCCAGCTCTCCCACTGCGAAGGATCGAAACTGGCGCTGCTTTCGAGCGACCAGGCCGCCGCGTCCAGGCGCTCGGAACCGGCAAAGCGCGTGGTGAGCCACCAGCGGTCGCCTTCGTCCTTGTACTTCGCCTCGAACGCTACCTTCTTGAACAGGGGTACGGGCTTCAAAAGCCGCACGTTGATGCCGCAGGGAAAAGTGCGCGATTCGTCATGTCCGGAAATGCGCGAGAGAACCGGAAAGAGCCGCGCGACGCAGTGGAAGCCGCCCTGCAGGCGCCCCGGAGGCCCCATGAGCGCCATGTGGCCGAACTCCATCTCACCCTCGAAGCGCCGGCGCCCGTCGGGATGGGGGTCGAGCTCGCGGACGTGCTGCACCGATTGGTCGAAGAGCACGTCAAGAGGCGGGACGTCCTTCATCGCCGCCCATGGGTCGAATTCAGGTGGTCCGAACTTGCTGCCGACTGGTTCTGACATGGCGTTCCCCGTGTCGCGGCGAGATGTCCGCGCACGCCGGAGTATAGATGCCGCGGCCGGGTCGGGCGATGCAGCGCTGGAAACGATTTCTTGACGACGCAGGAAGGCGCGAAGTGCCACCAGATACCCTCTCCCTTTCAGGGAGAGGGTGCCCGCAGGACGGGTGAGGGTGGAATGCTGGTACCGATTCGGCACCCTCTCCCTCGCTCCAACTTTACACCGCCGACTTGATGGTCTCCGAGGCCCAGGACGAGAGGCCGTAGATCGAGAGCTGCGGATTGACGCCCAGCGAGGTGGGATAGACCGAGCCATCGACCACGAAGAGATTGTCGAATTCGTGGTGGCGCAGGCTCGAATCCACCACCGAAGTTTTGGGATCGCCGCCCATGGCGCAGCCGCCCATCACGTGGGCGCAGAAGACCTTGTGACGGAGCTTGGCGTAACTCGCCTTGTCCAGCTTTGCCAGGTCCGCCTCGCTGCGCATCACGACCGGGTCGTTGTGCATGCTGAGCACTTCCGTTGCACCGGCCGCCAGTTGCAGATTGGCGCAGGCACGAATGCCCTCGCGGAAGCTCTCTTCGAGACGCGGCGTCCACTTGTAATCGACCTGGATGCCGCCGTCCTTCTTCATGCTCACCACGCCGCCCTCGTCGAAGTCGCTGGTGTCGAAACCGTCAATGCCGATCATCACGAGCGCGTTGGCGTAGGGAAGGCGCTCCATGTAGCCCGTGTGGGGATTGCCGAATCCCGGAATGGCGGTGGAGCCCAGCATGGGCTGGAGCGGCGCGGCTTCGAGGAAGAAGCCCATCTTGCCTTCGCGGCGCGCGAACTGGTGGCTGGAAACCGACTGCGGCGCGCCATAGTAGGGGTCCACCTTTTCATCGAAATAGGCAACTGTGCCGCAGGCCGGATGCAGGAAGGTGCGCTTTCCAACGCGGCCGTTGGAATTTCCGATGCCCGAGCGGAAGAAGATCATCGGATTGTTGATGCCGCCGCCCGAGAGTACGGCCAGCTTGGGCCGCACGGTGACGCGCTTGCTTGTGGGTTTGTCGGTTTCGGGATCGCGCACGATGCCGCGAATTTCGGTGATCTTGCGTGAAGCACCCGATTTGATGGTCTCCACCTTCACATTTGCGTAGACATCGGCGCCGTAGCTGACGGCTTCGGGCACGAGCGTGATGAGCATCGACTGCTTGGCATCGACCGGACAACCCGTGCCGCAGTAGCCGGTGTTCGCGCATTCGCGCACGTTGCGCCGGAGCATGGAGGCTTCCCAGCCGAGCTTTTGTGCCCCGTCCCAGAGGACGCGGTTGTTGCGGTTGGCAAAGCCGAGCTCCACGCGCTCGATGCCAAGACGCGCTTCGACTCTCTCCCAGTGGGGAACCAGGTCGTCGTAGTTGATGTTCACACCGTGGTGTTCGTTCCACCACTCGACGACGTGCTCGGGAGTGCGAAAACTGGTGGTCCAGTTGACCACCGTCGTGCCGCCCACGGTTCGTCCCTGCAGGATGGCAATGGAGAGATCGGCCGTCGCGCGGTTGCCGCCGTCCTGGTAGAGCAGCGGATACATGTCCGCCTCATTCATATTGAATTTTTCGCTGGTGTTGTGGCTACCCTCTTCGAGAACGACGACGCGTTTACCAGCCTCGGCCAGACGCGCGGCCACGTGGGCGCCGCCAGCGCCTGAGCCGACGACGCACACGTCGCACTCGATTTCCAGATCGTTCTTGATGTCGGCGCCGGTGAAGATGCTCATGGCGTCACCTCCCCGGCGGATTCTTCGGATTTCGGCTGCGCGGCCTGGGCCTTGCGCGCGGCGATGGCCTCCGGGCGCGAGTTCTCGATGGCCTGTCGCTGCTCTTCTTCGAGCTTGGCGAGCCGGTATTCGCGGATGTCGGCCACATCGGGCGGGCCGCCATAGCCCACCCCCTTCCAGGTGCGCTCGTCGCCGTAATAGAGCGCCGGGATCATCGCGCGCAGCGCATGGTAGGCCGTGCGCCGAAAGGCGACGCCCGAGCCGGCCCAGCTCTCGAAGGAGCGGACCTGCGCCTCGGGGGAGAGCTTGCTGAACGGGGTGATGCGACCCTCGAAGAGCAGGCCGGTCAGTGCGTTGTCGAAAACGCCCAGCAGAATCTTGAACTCTTTCTGCGCCGCCTCGGGCATGGTTGCGAAGAGATCGTCGGCCTTCTTCGCCACATCAATGGCGCTGGCGCCGGGCAGGTTTTTGCCGCGGGGCGGGCAGATCACATCGCCCAGGGCGGCGATGATGGCGTATTCCTTGTCCGAGAGGACCCGCAGCCCGCCCGGGACCGTTCGCATCGCGGGCCCGCGCAGGGCGAGCCCCACGCCGCCGATAGCGGCGATGGCCGATCCGACCAGCCCGACTTTGAGGAAGCTGCGGCGCGAGAGGCCCTCGCCCGCCTGTTCCCGGGACGTTTCTTCACTGTTTGGCGTTGTCATGGTGCCCAAGTCTCCCCCGTGCGGGGGTCCCAAGTCAATGCGAATGAACGCACTTCAGCGCCTTGTTTCCTTGAGCCAGGGAGCGCCGTTCACTAGAGTGACGCCTTTGTCAGTTTGTGTCGCCGGGTGCGCCCCGGTGTTGTCTCAGGTGGGGGAAACCATGAGCCGAAAAATTCCCAGACTGGGCGCCGATGAAATGCCCACGGAGCTGGCGGACCAGCTCGCGCCGCGTATCCAGCGACTTGGATACCTGGGCGAGTTTTTCCAGGTAATGGCGCATCAG
>JAGRBM010000315.1 GCA_020434085.1 Chrysiogenia bacterium
CCGGGCGGGAGATCCAGCACGTGGAGAGTCGTATCAATTATGATATTGAAAGTCAATATCATAATTGATCAAAACAAGCCTTACCCATTCCTTCGCTATTTCAGGGGTTTCTAGAAGTTCAGCCAGTTGGGCCGCAGCAGCAGCAGGAGCCCCAGCACGAAGATCACCGCGCCGCTCAGGAGCTTGAGCCAGCGGCCTTCTTCTTCCTGGAGCTTACGACGGCTCATCGTGATGACAACCAGCCCCACCATGAGCGAGTCGTCGGCAATGTAGGCGAGGTTGTAGAGGAGCAGGTAGCCGTAGTAACCGGCGGCGCCGAGGGCACGCTGGGTGAGGATTTGCGTATAAAGCGCCGGGAGCCCCGCGGTGCAAAGCAGCTCGACGACGTTGACCATGACCGCGAGCACGACGGCGCCCGCGAGCGCGGCGGGAAGGTTCTCTGCCTGGATGATGGCGCGGGTGCGTGCGTAGAGCCCGGGCTTCACCGATTCGGGAATGCTGAGCGAGAGGCCCTTGTGCAGGGCGAAGTAGTCCTTGATGTGCACCGCGCCCATGAAGAGGGCCAGCAGCCCCAGCGCAACCTGCACGCCGCGCGAAAATCCCACCAGTAAAAAGACGTTGAGCCATGCGGCCATGAAGGCGAAGTAGGCCGCGCCGCTGACAAGCACGAAAGTCCCGGCGATGAGCAGGATGCGGCGACGGTCCTTGAGGTTCACCAGCAGGGAGAGCAGGAACAGCAGGACCCACATGGCGCAGGGATTGAACCCGTCAATGAGGCCGATGACGATGGTGAAGAGCGGAAGGCCCAGTTGCTCGACGCCGACTTCGCCGATGAGCGGTGCATCGATAGTGGGAGTCGCTGCTTTGCCGGAACTCAGCAGAGCCTCAATTTCGCTCCCGGTTGTCTCAGGCGCATCGAAGCCGACGATCACCTCGCCGCAAACGAAGAAGGTCGGCACCCCGCCGGCGGTGATGCCGCGCTCCTTGTAGATCGTGATGAGCTTTTCGAGATTCTCGCGGCTTGCTTCGACCGGGTAGATCTCGATGTCGAGGTCGGGGCGGCGCTCTGCAAGGTCCTTCAGATAAAGCTTCGCCGCCCCGCAGTGCGGGCAACCCACCTTGGTCCAGACCTCGATTGTGCTGCAGCCGCTTGCGCGCGAAGTACCCGGGGCGAAGAGCGACGCAAGCGCGATCAGCAGCGCAGCGAGCGCAGATTTCATCATACTTCAGGCCAGATCGGCGCGTTCGCCGAAGACGCGGGCCACGCGGCGCGACCAGCGCTCGAGTTTTTTCAGATCAGGCGTTTCGGGATAGCGCGCGTAGAGAGCGCTCACCAGCGCGCCGCGCATGCCCACGGGGATGAGCTTTGCCAGCAGCCCGGGATAGCGGATCGCCCCGCGAGCGAGCGTGAGCAGCTCGCCGGCATCGGGAGTGGCGGTGCGCTGGGTCAGCGCGGCCTCGCCGGTGCTGGGGGTGATGAAACCGCCGTCGATCATGGCGTCCACCGTGGCGTGGTCGAAGTCCTGGCTGGCGCGGCGGAAGACGTCCGAGACGGCGAGCGTCGCGCCGATCTCGCGCTGGGCCGCGCACTGGTAGGCCCACGTGGCCTCCAGCGATCCGGGATCGGCGGCGGCGCCCAGGGTCTCGGCCATGATCTTTCCGGCAATGAGCCCCACGCCGATGCCGCTGCCATGGGCTGGAAACACCTGGCAGGCGCTGTTGCCGATGAGCGCAATGCCCGGCGCGGCGATCCGGTCGTAGGGGCGGCGGATGGGGATGAGCCCCGCGCCGCCGAATTCGACCTTGCCCGCCCAGGGGTTTTCCTTGCGCCAGCGCGAGATCATTTCCGGCCCGGTGGCGTGGGTGCCGTCGGCGATGGTTCCCATGAGCAGCGAGACGTGATGGAGCTCGCGGTCGACGAAGACGTTGTGGGTGGAGAATCCGCCGTCCACGCCAAGGCGCGTGAGCGTCTCGCCGCGCGGCAGGTGCTCGCGCTCGAGAAATGCGAGCGCGCCTTCCTTGTCGGCGATGGTGAGGACGTATTGCGCTGCCGTGCAAGTGTGCTCTTTGGGAACGCTCGGGCAGTGGCGTGCAAGATCGGGGACCTGTCCCCGAAGCACGCCGCCAAAGCCCGTGGCGTCAACGAAGAGCGCGGCCTGCAGTCGCAGGCTCTCTTCGCCGTCCTTGCCCTTCGTCTTGATGGACAGCGCGCAAGGGCGCCCGCCCTGCAGTTCGAGTGCGCCGATCTCGGCTTTTTCAAAACCGGTGGCGCCGGCCGCCAGCGCGAGCTTTTGCAGGCGCCGGGCGAGCTTTCGCATGTCGATTTCCCAGAGCTTGGCGTTGTCGATGCGGATGCGCGCGTGGGTCCCC
Organism: Chrysiogenia bacterium; assembly: GCA_020434085.1. NCBI lineage: Bacteria > Pseudomonadati > Chrysiogenota > Chrysiogenia > Chrysiogenia bacterium. The sequence goes on from JAGRBM010000315.1 coordinate 2,371, forward strand.
GGGCTCTCCATGATGGCCGGGGCGCCCTCGTGGATGGTTTCGGGTGCTTTGGGCAGATCGATGCCCGCGCGCTCGAACTGCCAGGGGGCGACCGCGTTGATCCAGCGGGCGCCGGCTTTGGAGAAGGGAAGGCGGTCGACGAGCGCGACGCGCTTTCCGGCGCGGGCGAGTTGATAGGCGGCCCCGGCGCCGGCAGTGCCGGCGCCGCAGACCACGATGTCGAATTCGAGGGTGTTCTTGCTCATGGGCGCAAACGGTATCGGCCCGGCACGCGCGCGGCAACAGGGGAGGGACAAATTCCACCCTTGCATGGTCCGCAGCGCCAAGGTACCTCCATGGGAAGCTGGAGGACGCCCGACTTGCCACAGGTTCCGCTCGACGTGCACGTGCTGGTCTTTGCCGGACTGCTGCTGGTGCTCAGCCAGGCCGGCGGGCGCATGGCGAATTTTCTCGGCGCGCCGCGGCTGACCGGCTATCTGATCGTGGGCGTGCTCTGCGGCCCGAGCCTGCTCAATCTCTTCCCCGCGGCGCTGGTGCATGATCGGCTGGGTGTGATCACGGAGATCGCGCTGGGGATGATTGCGTTCAGCATCGGTGGCTCACTCGAAATCACAAAGCTCAAAAAACTCAAGAAGGCGATCCTCTGGGTGACGTTTCTCGAAGCGGGGGCGGCGGCGCTGATTGTCTTCCTGGTCATGCGCGTGGTGCTTCCCTTTGTCGAGCCCGCGGGAGAGCCGCCCCATGCCACGCTGGCTATGGCGTTGCTGCTGGGCGCCATGTCGGCGGCGACGGCGCCGGCTGCGATCATGAGCATCGTGCGCGAGTACCGCTCCAGCGGTGAGCTCACTACCGTGCTCCTTGGCGTGGTAGCCATCGACGACAGCATCGCGCTGTTGCTCTATGCCTTCGCCGCTGCTGCGGCGAGCCTGCTGCTTGGTGGCGGTGAAGCGGTCACCTTCACGAGTGTGCTGGCGGGGCCGGGGGCGCACATTCTGCTGGCGCTGGCCATGGGGCTGGGCGCGGGGCTGCTCATTCGCGAGGTGATTTCCTACTTCGCCCCGCGCGACGTGATGCTCGGGCTGATTTTGGGGGCGATTCTCCTCACCGCCGGAGTCGCGATGAGCTGGGGCGTCTCGCCCCTGCTGGCCACCATGATGCTGGGTTTCGTAGTGGTGAATTTTGTCGAGCACGAGCGCGCGGTCGAGGCCTTCGAGGTTGTCGATGCGGTGGAGGAACCGATTCTCGGGGCGTTCTTTGCGATTGCGGGCGCGCATCTGGACGTTCGCACCGCGCTGATCTCCGGCGGACTGGCGCTGATCCTGACGTTGGCGCGCTTTGGTGGAAAGCTGCTGGGGGCGCGCACGGGCGCGCGCATTGCGGGCGCCCACGAGAATGTGCGTCGCTACCTGGGCCTTGCACTGCTGCCGGCCGCCGGCGTGAGCATCGGCCTGGTGCTCGAGGCCGGCGAGCGTTTTGGTGAGAAGATGCCCGGCATGGCGAGCCTGCTGGTGAGCACGGTGGTGGGCGCAACACTCATCAACGAGCTGATTACTCCCTTTGCGGTTCGCCACGCGCTCTTTCGCGCCGGCGAGGCGAAGAGCCAGCACGAACTCTTCCCCGCTCCTGCCCGTCCCCACAGTCACCGGCATCACAAAAAACGGCACGCCAGGAGGCGTGCCGCTTCGGGTCATACGTTCAGGAAAGACTAGGCAGTGATCGGCTCGTTGGCCATTTCCACTGCCCCATAGTGGCGCAGGTAGCGGAAGTGCGCCTTGACGCCTTCGCTGAAGGTGCCGAAAACGTGGTAGGGATAGCCAAATTCCTTGGCCGTCTCTTCCACGATCGGGGCGATTCTCTTGTAGTGGACGTGACAGATCTTCGGGAACAGGTGGTGCTCGATCTGGTAGTTGAGCCCGCCCACGGTCCAGTCGAAGAAGCGGCTTCCCATGGAAAAGTTGGCCGAGGTGCGAAGCTGCACGCCCGCCCAGGAATCATGGACCTTGCCGTCGGCATCGGCCTCGATCACTTCGACGTCCTCGACCGTGTGTGCCACCGCGAAGACGATGGCCAGTATGAAACCGGCCACCAGGTGCATGATGAGAAAGCCCACGACGATGTGCCACCACGGGTTGGGCAGCCACACGATCGGGAATACGAGAAACATTCCGTAGTGCAGCAGCTTCACGCCGGCGAGGATGAAATACTCGGCAACGGGCACCTTGGGCTTCTTGTAGCGCACGTGAACCGGGCGCGAGATGTGCTGGTAGTCTTTTGCGAAAACCCACACCAGCGAGACCAGCGAGTAGAGGAACGGCGCATAGATGTGCTGGTAGCGGTGGTACCACTTCTTGTTCTCCTGAATGTCGAAGAAGCGAAGAAAGGGCGCCGGATGCAGATCGCCATCGGCGTAGGGGATGTTCGTGTAGGTGTGGTGGATGATGTTGTGGGTGATGTTCCAGTTGTAGGCGTGGACACCGACCAGGGAGAAACTGTGGGCCAGCAGCCGGTTCAGGCGCTTGTTGCCGGTGAAACCGCCGTGGCTGGCATCGTGGGCGACGTTGAAACCGATCATGGCGACCGAGAATCCGGTCACCGCCCACAGAAGCCACATGATCGCCACGGGCGGCTGGGCAAACATGATAAGCGCCCACGATCCGTAGAACGTGGTGAAAAAGACAATCGTCTTGAGGATCATGAAGGCGTTGGCGTGCTTGGAGAGATTGTTCTCCTCGAAATACGCATCAACGCGCTGGAAGAGGACCTTTCTGAACTGGTCCCCGTCGGGTGCTACAAATGTTACTTTTCCGTCCATTCCCCTGATGTGCCGCCTTTCAGTGCTGCCGTTCTGACAGGACAAGAGTTACTGACTCCACTCCCGAAACTCACAGATGTGCCAAGCGCGTGCGCTTGCTTGCGCGGACCGCGGCTAGTCCGCCCCTGATCTGCCGTTCGGAAATTGCGCTGATTGTAACGCTCGAAAACTCTTGTCCTGCTGTCTTCGCGCTGTTGCAAAATCGACTAAAAGCATACTTGAAAGCGCTCGTAAAGTCCCGTTACAACTTGGGAAATCGGCCAAACCCGGCTGCACCGGCCTCTCGTGGCATTCTGGGGAGCAAACGGCCATGCTCGGCCCATGCCCGAACTCAGCGCAAAACGATCGAGATTGCTGGCCCTGGGGGCTCTCCTGCTCTCCCTGCTCACCGAGCTCTACATGGGCTGGCGGCTCGCCGTGCGGGGCCTGGTGGCGGCCGAGGGCCACGGCGGGGCGATCATCTACCAGTATTATGAGCTCGCGGCGATCATCGTTTTCGCCCTCTCGCAGGCCGTCGCCATCGACCAGGTGCGCCGGGGTAGTCCGCGCTTTTTCGGCTGGGCCGTGCCACCGGCGCTCTTCGCCATTGCGGTGGGGATTGTTACCTGGGCGCGCTACGGGGTGTCCTGGCTGTTTTTTACCCACACCCTGCGCGGCTCCCTTCTGCTGGGGGCGGCGATGATCCATCTGCGCACGCTCGAAGCGCAGGCGTCCGAGAGCGAGGCCGCACTGCCTTGACCGCCGAGCGGGCCCTCCGGTATTGCGATGGCCTGCCGACCAATGAAACTTTCCGGGGAGAGACACCTGACCAATGGATCTGGAACTGAGCGAAGAACAACGCCAAACGGTGGAGACCATCCGCCGCTTTCTTGAAAAAGAGATCAAACCCCACGTCGAGCGCTGGGATCACCAGAACGAGTATCCCACCGAGGCGCGCGACGCCTTCAAGGAGATGGGCCTCTACGGCGCCATCATCCCCACCGAGTACGGGGGCCTTGGCTGGGACACGGTGACCTATGCGCTGGTGATTACCGAACTGGCCGCGTGCTGGATGACGCTCTCGAGCATGATCAACACGCAGATGATCATGGCGCACTCGGTGCTCGATGCGGGCACCGAAGAGCAGAAAAAAAAGTGGCTGCCCAAAATGGCCACCGGCGAAATGCGCGGCGGCCTGGCGCTCTCGGAGGCCCACGGCGGCTCCGACGTGGCGGGGATGCTGACCACTGCGAAGAAGGACGGCGACGTTTATCGGATCAATGGCTCGAAGATGTGGATTACCAACTCCGATGGAAATTCCTTCTTCCTGCTGGCCAAGACCGACACCACCTGCAGTCCGCCGCACGGCGGAATCTCGGGCTTCATCATGGAGACCGGCGCCGAGGGCTTCAAAGTCTCGCGCGACATCCCCAAGCTCGGGCTCAAGGGCATTCCCACCTCGGAGCTCTCGTTCGAGGACTTCCCCGTACCGGCCGAGAATCTGCTGGGCGGAAAGGAAGGGCAGGGCTTCGTGCAGGTGATGCGCGGACTGGAACTCGGCCGCATCAACGTGGCGGCGCGCTCGGTGGGCGTGCTGCGCGCCGAGTTCGAAGCCTCCATCAAATACGCGCAGGAGCGCGAGACTTTCGGCAAACCCATCTGGCAGCATCAGCTCGTGGGAGCCAAGCTCGCCGACATGGCCGCCGATCTAGAAGCCTCGCGCCTGCTGGTGCTGAGTGCTGCCATCAAGAAGGAGAAGGGCGAGCGCTGCGACCTCGAGGCCAGCATGGCCAAGCTCTTTGCCTCGCGGGCCTGCGCCCAGCACGCGCTGGAGGCCATGCACATCCACGGCGGCTACGGTTACACCAAGGAATTCCCGGTCGAGCGCTTCTACCGGGACGCCCCGCTCATGACCATCGGCGAGGGCTCCAATGACATCCTCAAAACGGTGATTGCGAAGAATCTGATCAAACGATTCGCCATCTGAGGGACCCATTTCGGACCCAGAGGCATCTTAACATCCATCAAGGGGACAAAGGCCCGCTTTGTGGTAGAGTGGGGCCACCCGAAAACAGGCACCGGCCAGGGCCGCCAATGCGCGGCAGACCCGGCAAGACACTCAGGGGTGAGAGGTATACCGATGGCGGATACGGCAAAGATTTCCAACCAGGTCGGCGCGCTGCGCAAGACCTTTTCCACGGGCAAGACCCGTTCGATCGCCTGGCGCCAGGAACAACTGCGCGCCCTCAAGCGCTTCATTCGCGAGCGTGAAAAAGAGCTCTATGCGGCGCTCAAGGAAGACCTCCACAAGAGCGAGTTCGAGGCGTTCACCGCCGAGCTCGCGATGGTCATCGGCGAGGCCGACCTTTGCATCAAGAACCTGCCCAAGTGGTCGCGTGCGAAGAAGATTCCGACGATCATGGCTGCCCAGCCGGGCAAGAGCTACATGGTCCCCGAGCCCCAGGGCGTGGTGCTGATCATCGGCGCCTGGAACTATCCGGTGCAGCTCACGCTGGTTCCCCTCGTGGGCGCCATCGCGGGCGGCAACTGCGCGGTAATCAAGCCCTCGGAAGTGGCCCCGGCCACCTCGAAGGTCATTGCCCAGCAGCTTCCCAACTATCTCGACAAGGACGCCTACTGCGTGGTCGAGGGCGCGGTCGATGAGACCACCGCGCTGCTCGAAGAGAAATTCGACCACTACTTCTACACCGGCAACGGCCGGGTGGGTTCGATCGTGATGGCCGCCGCGGCCAAACACCTCGGTCAGGTCACGCTGGAGCTGGGCGGCAAGAGCCCCTGCATCGTCGACCACACCGCCGACCTGGACGTTGCCGCCAAGCGCATTGCCTGGGGCAAGTTCTACAATGCGGGCCAGACCTGCGTGGCGCCTGACTACGTGATGGTGGAAAAGGACGTGGAAGAGCCCCTGCTGGCGAACCTGCGCGACGCCCTCAAGGAATTTTACGGCGAAGATCCCAAGCAGAGCGATGACTACTGCCGCATCGTCAACGAGCGCCACCACCAGCGCCTGGCTCCGCTGCTCAAGTCGGGTGAGGCCTACGTGGGCGGCGAGGTCGATGAAGCCGACCGCTACATCGCGCCGACGGTGCTGCGCAACGTCTCGAAGGACTCGGCCGTCATGGAAGACGAGATCTTCGGTCCCATCCTGCCGGTGGTCGCTGTGAACAGCATCGACGAGGCCACCGATTACCTGCGTGCGGCGGGCGGGCGGCAGGGACGTCCGCTCCTGCTGACCCTGATCGACGAA
>JAGRBM010000316.1 GCA_020434085.1 Chrysiogenia bacterium
GAGCGCCCCGGCGGAATGCTCCAGCGCACCTTGAGGCGCTGCCCGGCTTTCACCGGGATGTGCAGCCACGGCGCAAACGCCCCCGCCGCGAGCAGAAAAGGGGCGAAGCCTCCCTGGGAGAGGAGCGCCTCGCTGTTCAAACGAAGCTCGATCTCGCAGGCAGCGGGCAGGAACGTGGAATGGCTCGTGACGAAGAGCCGCGTGATGACCGCATCCTTTGAGAACAGATACTCGCCCTCCACGGGCGCGATCTGCGCGCCGGGATTCTCGAAGCCAATCGTCCTGTAGACGAACGCGCTCACAGCAGGGCGACTCCGTGGGCCGAGATGATCGGCGTGTAGATCTCGGGGACATCATCTGGAAAGCGGATTTCGATTCGGAGGATGGTGTTTCCCTCGAACTCAATCTGAGATTCCAGGTAGACCGGGAACGAGCCGGTGCCGAGGAGCGCGGGCGCCGGAATAAAATCCGGCACGAATGCGTCCCCATAGCGCGGGTCCGAAAGGCGCACCTCGAAGGGATACTGGATGAGCTTCAAGGTATCGGGCGCCGCCATGCGCAGGTCCATCAGAATGAAGACCTGCTTCTTGAGAATCTGGATGCTGGAGGCGTCGCCTCTTTCAGTAGCAATCACGTCCGGCCGGAATTGCGTGCGGTAGGCATAGGCCCGCCGCAGCTTCCTGCCCGGATGTTTTTCAATGATCCGGCGAACCTCGCTCTCGAACAGGCCCGATTTTGCGCCCACGACGTCCACGTCTTCTCTCCTGAGGTTGAAATATTGAAGAGGCGGCCCGCATCCTCCCGGAGGCCCTCACTCCGGGAGGATGCGCGCGCCGCTCAGCCCGTGTGCCGCACCCAGGTGGCATCGAGCTCCATCGTCACGAAGAGCTCGGCCCCGTCATAGAGCGGCGTGGGCACCGGCGGAGGCCCGCCGGCAAGCACCGTGAACGCGCTCTGGTCCACGTTGAGTTCGCTGAAGAACTGGATGCCGCCCTCGATAAAGACCGGGTGGCGGAGCATGCGGATGTTCGTCGCCGTCGGCCAGCCGTTCGACTCGTTGCCGATGCTGAAGGCGCCGCCTCCGGCGGGGAGGTTTTTCAGGAGAATGGGGACGCTCTCGGACTGGTCGATCTTGTACTTGAACGTGGCGTTGTTCAGAAAGCGGTCGACCATGGAGATGTACCCGGCGGCATTGGGATCAACGGCGCCGTAGGTCTTGAGGTGCACCGTGGCGAGAATGCCTTTCAAAACCACTAGGGTGGTCTGGGGCCACTCGCCCCACATCTGCATGTTCGTCTCCAGGGGGCCGGGTTTTTCGAGCTCGCTGAAGTACGAGTAGCGGTTCTGGAGATTGGCGAGTTCCAGGGTGCGCTTGTGGAACCAGCGCACACTCTCGATCTTGAGCTTGGATACGTCGTAGCCCTTGGCCTTGGCCCACTGGCGGATGCGCTGCATCTCGCCTTCCATGGGCGAGCCTGCCTTGCCGCGTCCGCCGGTCACCTTCTTGGCGATGTTCGCCATGAGGTTTGCCTGCTGGAGCACCTGCTGCTCCTGGGCCTGCTGCTGGGGCTGGGGAAGTTTTGCAATGCGCTTTCGAAAGCGGCGGGCGCCAAGGTCGCCCAGCACCCCTTCAAGGTCGGCGAATTCTTCGGCGTCGGGATGAATGTCTTCTTCGTAGGTTTCCATGTGTTTACTCCTTCAGAGAAAAATTTCAGTTCAGGGCGCCCACAAGGTCGCCGAGGGGCAGATACCCGGAGACCTGATCGTCCCAGGTGGGCGGCTGCGGACTGGCGAGCAGGGGCTCGGAGGTGTCGGGCGGCAGGACTTCGCCCACCAGCGGCTCGCCGGGGGCGGTGACCTGCGGGTTCGAGAGAATGGCCGGGGCCTCGGCCGGTGCAGGAAGCTGCTTGGCAGCCCGCTGACGAAGGATCTCGTCGAGCACCGGATCGGTGTCGAGATCGGAGACTTCCTGCCCAAGGCCCTCGATGAGGTTCGTTCCCGGCGGCAGCACGTCGAAGTCGAGGCGCAGCGGGCGCACCGGCTGCGAGGCTTCTCCCAGCAGACCGATCTCCGAGCCGGGGCGGTACTTTGTGATCGCATGATTGACCGGGCGCGAGAGCGCGGCAGCCAGCGCGAGGGCCTGCGTGGCGCGGCGAAGGCCCTTGTCCTCGATCTTGGCTTCGGCAAGCCCCGCGATCCCCAGCGCAAGCACGGTCTGGATGGCATGAGAGAGCGTCGTGACGCTTCCCTCGGGGCCCACGTTTTCCTTCTTGATGAGCTTCAAGATGAGCTGGCGGAGCGCCGGGACGCCGATGCCGACGCCAAGGAGTAGACCTGTCATCTTGAGCACGTCGCCCGCGAGCTCCCTCTTGGAATCCCCGAAGTCACCGAAACCCGGAAGCGGGTTGTGGCGGGCCACTGCGTGCTTCTGGGCCGAGGGCGGCGTGAACGGGGGGAATCCCGGCCGGGCCGGTGCGCGCGAGGGCTTGCGACGAGCCGGGGCTTTGCGCGCTGCCTTCTTTGCCGGTCGTGCGGCGCGGGCCGCCTTGGCGCTGGGAGCGCGCGCGGGGACTGCGCGGATGGGCGTCGCGCTCTTCCTGCGCTCGGGCGGATACTTCACCTGCGCGATCTTCACCACGTAGGGATTGCGCGGGTCTTTGGTCGCCCGAAGGCCCTTCTCCAGGCGAATCTCCACCTGGGGCTGCGCCGACATGGGCGCGGTTTCGATGGGGTTGGCGATGACGGCACCGCCGATGGGAACTGGATTCTTTCTTGCCATGATCTCCTCCTTGAGAGACTCAGTGAACGATCCCCGCGCGGGTGATTTCGTAGGA
>JAGRBM010000317.1 GCA_020434085.1 Chrysiogenia bacterium
TGGGTTCCGCCGGCGCGATGACCCTGGGCGCCGTCTTTAGCGGGCTGCTCCTGGCGGCCGGCGCGCTCATGCTGCTGCTTACCCTGTTCGGATTTCTGCTGGGCGGTCCCTCCAAAGAGCCCTCGGTTACGCCGTTCCCCATGGACTCGCCGCCCACGTTCCACTGATCGCCGCATTTTCACAAAGAGACACCACCGTGAGCCATGAAGCCGCGGCCCCTGATCTGGGGCTTGAGCAACTCCATTCGCTGTATCCCTTTTCGAAGGACGATCCGGCCGCGCTGCTGGAACTGAGCTTCGGCAAGGCGCTGGCGCTCCTGCCGATGCTGGACGTGCTTCCCAAAGCCCGGCTCGTCGTATTCACCACCGACGAGACGCGCGAGAGATGGGCGCGCGAGGCGGCAAGCGCCCACCAGGACCGCGTGCGATTTTTGCGCGCCGACCCGGCGAAGGCCGGTTGGACCGCCTCTCTCCCGAGCGGATTCCATTTCATCTGTGTTTCCTGGGGAAGCGAGGAGCTGCCCTCGGGCGCGGCGCTCTCCTCGCTGCAGCAGCTCGCGAAGAAACTGGCGACCGGCGGGGTGCTCGCTCTGCTTGTCGAACTCGACAGCCCCGGTCCCATGTTGCGCGATCACTACCGCTACCTGCTGGATAAACAGCACGGGGGCGCGCTTCCCGCGCATGCGGACAAGAAGCTTGCGCTTCCCACCGACGGGCAGGTGCGTTTCTGGCTCGAGAGCGCGGGCCTCGATCCGGTGGACATCTATTGGAAGCTTGGACCCTACGCGGTCATTTTCGGGATGAAATCTGCCTGAGCCGGGCCATCGCGACCCAGGCCTGCACGAACTCGCGCGCCATGTCCTGCCAGGGCGCGGGCGCAACGCCGAGCGAGACTGCGCGTGCGCAGTCGAGGCTCGAATCGCCCGGGCGCGGCGCGGGAAGGGCAAACTTCTCCGCCGGTACCGGAATCACTTCTTCCACTTTCAGTTTTGCGCCCATGGAAATCGCTTCGTCGAGAATCAGCTTGCCGAATTCCAGACGTGAGGCCGCGCCAGCGCCCGCCCAGTGCAGAATGCCCGAAGCATCGCCGGGTGCGAGCTGCCAGAGCGCGCGCGCCAGAGCGTCGGCATGGGTGGGCGATCCGATGTTGTCGAGCGCCAGTTCGACGCGCTTGTTCTTCCTGCCCCACTCGAGCACGCGGTGTGGAAAAGTATTCTCGTTCGAGAGCGCATAGAGCCAGGACGTGCGCACGATGAGATGGGCGCAGCCCGATTCGATCACGCGCTGCTCACCTGCAAGCTTGCTCTTGGCGTAGACGCCGAGCGGCGCGGGCGCGTCGTCCTCGGTGTACGGCGCGTGTTTGGTCCCGTCGAAAACAAAGTCGGTTGAGATGTGGATGAGGCGCGCGCTACTTTGCGCGCAGGCGTTCGCAAGGTTCGCCGCACCGCGTTCGTTGACGGCGTGGGCGAGCCCGGGATTCTTCTCCGCGCCATCGACATCGGTCCACGCCGCGCAGTTGATGACGAGCTTTGGCGCGTGCGTATCGAAAGCCGCGCGCACCGCGCTTTCGTCGGTGATGTCGAGTGCTGTCTTGTCTGGCGAGGTGAGCTGCGTCCCGGCCGGGGCCGAGCTTGTCAGGGCCTGCCCAAGCCCGCCGCCGGCGCCGGTGATGAGGACTTTCATCGGACTAGCCCAGTTGCTTGTCGAGGGCCCGGTTGGCCAGCGCGTCGGCCTCTTTGTTGTATTCGCGGCGCACGTGGGCGATGGAAAACGCACCGAAGGTATCGGCCAGCGAGCGGGCGCGCGCACACAGGGGCTTCATGTTGGGGTGCTTGACCTTCCACTCGCCCAGGACCTGCTTGACCATGAGCATGGAATCGCACTTGACCGAGACGCGCTGCGCACCAAGCGCCTGTGCTTTTTCCAGCGCCAGAATCAGGGCCAGGTACTCGGCCTCGTTGTTGGTTTTGATCCCCAGATACTCGGATACCTCGGCCACGCGCTCGCCGCCGGGGGTTTTGAGGACCGCGCCTGCGGCGGCTTCGCCGGGGTTATTGCGCGATGCGCCATCGCAGAAGATTTCGAGTTCGGTTGCCATTGATGTGTCGTTGCACTTGGGCGCCGCAGCAAGCAGAATTGCGGGGCCATGTCATCGCGAGCCGAAACCATCATTGCCGCCGTTGCAGCCTTCGCAGTCTTTTGCGCGGCCTGGTATCAGGGCGATCGTTTGACGTGTGTACCGGAGTCCGAGGGGGCGGTCAAGGTGCTGCTGCCGCGCGCGCCCGGTGCGCCCGAAGATGCCGAGCCTGAAGAGTGCTGGGGCATCGGGATCTCGCATGAATACCAGAGCTACGGCCTGCCCGAGGCCGAGCAGCTCAAGCGCTTCACCCTGGGTTTCGACAAGATGATCGCCGACCTGATGTTCGTGGACGTGGTGGCCAACACCACGTGGAGCGAAAAGCGCCCGGAGTTCGTCGAGTGGGTCTACCA
>JAGRBM010000318.1 GCA_020434085.1 Chrysiogenia bacterium
AGGGCGCGGCGCTCGGCAGCACCAGTACCAGGGTCTGCGCAAAGTCGGCTTCTTCGCTGTCGGAGCAATAGAGTGCGTAACTCGTGGTCGCGACCGGGGCGACGGTCAGGACGCCGGTGGCCGGCACGGGGCCGATCGAGTTGTTGATGACGCAGTTGATGTAGTCGTCGGCGTCCCAGATGAGATTGGTCGGCTGGCCCGAGATGATCACGTCGGGCGAGGCGTAGAAATAGTTGATGTCGTAACAGGCGCCCAGTGCCAGAAGCACCGGCACCACCATCGCCACCCGGAGCATTTGCAGAATTGTTTTCTTCACTGACTTACCACTCCAGGAACTGGTTGTAGCGATAGGAAATATAGAAGGAGCTCAGTTCCAGATCGTCGCGCACCGGCGAGCCGCCCAGGTTCATCTGAACGTCGGCATCGTTCCACTTCCAGCCGAACTCGATACCCGTTTCGAATTCGTCCTGCACAAAATCAAATCCTCCGGCCACGCGCAGCAGGGGCGCGCCCCCGGCCTCGATCGCGCAGCCGCCCCAGGCCGTGCAACTCGCCTGATTTTCCTTCCACATGTTGATGTTCCAGCCGCCGCCGATACGGATGAAACCGGCCGAGGGCTCACTGTGGGTGGTGCGCAGCTTGATCTCGCCGCTCAGGGAAACCGTGTCGATGCGGCCGAAATCCACGCCCAGCAGATCGACATCGGCGCGCTCCCATTCGGTGACCATGCTCAGCGTCACCCAGCGCGCCGGCCGGTAATTGAGATGACCCGCCAGGTAGAGATTCGCGACGCCGTTGGGATCGTTGTCGCCCACCGTGGCGAGGATGCCGTGGCCGTAGCTGCCAGTGGGGTAGCCAAATCCAATGGCACCGCCCACACCCCACTCACGCTCGTAGGACCCGCCGCCGGAGCTTCTGAAGAGAGGCGATGCCCGTTCGGCCTGCCCGGCGCTGCCGGCAGGAATTTCCGTGACCACTGGAATGTGCGACTGCGCGTTCTCACCGGGCTGGAACTGAATTTCATGGGGCGCGTTGGCGCCTGCGTCGTGAACACGCGCGCTCGAGAGGACGAGCTTCCAGTCGTCGGTCAGGCTCACCAGCACCCGTACGAATACATTGCGCCCGGCGCTGCGCAGCGCGCGGGCCCCTGCCGGGTCGATGTCGATGCGCGCGCCGCTGATCGGGGAGACACCGCCGGGCAGGGCAAACTCCACGTAGCAGCACGTGGGCACGGCGCCCTCGGCGCCGGGAACCGGATCGAGCACGCGCAGCGGCAGGCTCATTTTTCCGGCCAGCACGTTGAGCTCGGCCTCGATCTGGCCCGGCTCCATGTCGGAAAAGCGGGCCAGCCGCTCGTGGCGCGCAGGATCGAGATCGCGCGCGCGAAGCGAAATTGCCGCGAGGGTTTCGAACCACTGGTCGCGCACCTCGCCTGAGCCCCAGGACGAGCTGTCCATGAAGGGTTCGCGCCCCGCGTCGGCAAGTCGCTGGGCCTCGCGTGCGTCGATGGCGGCCAGGCGTTGCTCGACCTTGCCTTCGCGATCGAAGATCACGGTCATCCAGCGCGGGCCGGTGGCGGTCGTGTATTTGTAGGTCGCCTCGTAACCGCCGGCCGCGTGGGAGACGATGAACTCGGGCGCGCCCAGGGCGTCCTGGACTTCCTGCGCCGTGGCGCCGCGGCTTACGCGACTAAAGTCGGGGTTGCTGGGCACGTTGATCTGCCCGCCCTGGTAGGCGCATCCGGCGACCAGCAAACCGATCATGCAGGTCAACCGGGCCAGCATCGCGCCGGCCGTGAGGGCTCTTCCGGGTGAGTTCGTGTTTGTCATGATGGACTTAAAATTAACGCCCCCGACACCGAAAGTCATCGGCGCGGGGGCGGTGTCGCCAATTGAGACGGTGCTTTCCGCTCGTCAGTTGCAGCTCAGCCGAGTTTCGTGAGCGCCTGCTCGAGGTCGGCGATCAGGTCCTCGGGGTCTTCGAGGCCGATGGAAAAGCGCACGAGCGTGTCTTTAATCCCCACGGCGAGGCGCTCCTCGCTCGAGAGCTCGTAGAAGCTCATCAGCGAGGGCTGCTCGATGAGGCTCTCGGCGCCGCCGAGGCTGGGGCCGATGCCGGGAATCTCGCAGGCGTCAATGAACTTCGAGATCTGTTCGAGCTTTCCGTCGAGCTCGAAGGAGACCACGCCGCCAAAGCCCTTCATCTGCGCCGCGGCCACTTCGTGGTGCGGGTGGGATTTCAGGCCCGGGTAATGCACGCGGGTCACCTTCGGGTGGGACTCAAGCCACTCGGCGATGCGCTGGCCCGAGGCGTTCTGCTGCTGCACGCGCAGACTGAGCGTCTTGAGTCCGCGGATGAGCAGATAAGCCGCGTGCGCGTCGAGAATCCCGCCGAGCATGCTCTGGCAGTCGCGGATCGCGCCGACGAGCGCCTCGCTGCCGCAGATCACACCGGCCAGCAGGTCGTTGTGACCGCCCAGGTATTTGGTCGCCGAGTGCATGACAAGATCCACGCCGAATTCCAGCGGACGCTGATTGACCGGCGTCGCAAAGGTCGAATCGATGAGGACCTTGATGCGGTGCTTCTTGGCAATGGCCACGACGCGCTCGAGGTCGAGCACATTCAAATAAGGATTGGTCGGCGACTCGCTGATGAGCAGGCGCGGCTTCTTCTCCTCGAAGAGCTTTTCCATTCCCTCGTAATCATCGGGGGCGACAAAGTGCACGTTCACGCCGAACTTGCGCAGCATGGTGTTGGAGAACTGCCGCGTCTTGCGGTAGCAGTCGCTGGTCAGCACGATGTCGTTGCCCTGGGAGAGCATCGCCAGCAGCGTGGTCGTCACCGCCGCCATGCCCGAGGAAAAGAGCAGCGCGTCTTCGGCGCCCTCTAGGGCGGCGATCTTTTTCTCCGCCGCGATCTGCGTGGGGTTGCCGTAACGGCCGTACTCCATCCGGTGGGCGACGCCCTCATGGTGGTCGCACAGTTCCTTCGTGTTCGCGAAGATGTACGTCGACGTCGCATAGATGGGCGTCGTCACCGCGGCTCCCGAATTGGGGGCCTCTTCCCCGGCGTGCACCGCCAGGGTCGCCAGCTTTTTCTTCTGCTCGCTCATTCTTGCTTCTTGCTCTCCGGCCGCGCCGGGTGCTTCACCCGCGCGACGCTATTTCTGCATCGCCTCGACGCGCTCGTAGATGGCGCGCTTTACTGCGTCGTATTCGTTGGGCAGTTCCACCGGCACGTTGCGATAGGTGGACTTGATCCCTTCGAGTTCCTCGCGGTGGTAGCCCACCTTGAACTCCGTAAACTTGAGCCCGTGGGCGGTGCTGATCACCACCACGCGGTCGTCCTTCTTGATCTCGTCGCGCTCTTTGAGCTTGAGCATCGCCGCCAGCGCGACGCCCGTGTGCGGGCAGTTGAAGGTGCCCGTCAGGTCGCAGCGCGCGGCCGCGTCGGCCAGTTCCTGCTCGCTGGCCTGCTCGACCACGCCGTCGAACTGGTTGAGTACCTTCACCGCCTTGTCGAAAGAAACCGGGTTGCCAATCTGAATGGCCGAGGCCAGCGTCTTTTTCGCCGTGATGGCCTCGAGCGGCGCCCACCCGTTCTTGTAGGACGTGTAGAGCGGGTTGGCGTGTTCGGCCTGCGCGCAGCAGATGCGCGGCACGCGGTCGATCATGCCCAGCTTGCGCATGAGCTCGAATCCCTTGCCCAGCGCCGAGACGTTGCCCAGGTTGCCGCCGGGAATCACGACCCAGTCGGGCACGGTCCAGTTGAACTGCTGGACGATCTCCACCGAAATGGACTTCTGCCCCTCGATGCGCAGCGAGTTCATGGAGTTGGCCAGATAGAGATTTTCCTGGGTGCAGATCTTCTGCACCATCTCCATGCAGCCGTCGAAGTCCGTGTCCAGCGAGAGCACCAGCGCGCCGTTGGCGACGGGCTGGATGAGCTGGGCCAGTGAAACCTTGTCGCGCGGCAGAAACACCACGGCCGGAATGCCCGCGGCGGCGGCATAGGCGCTGAGCGCGGCCGAGGTATCGCCGGTCGACGCGCAGGCCACGGCCGGGATCTGCTTTCCATCGGCGATCATCTGCTTGACCGCCGAGACGAGCACCGTCATGCCCAGGTCCTTGAACGAACCGGTGTGCGAGTTGCCGCACATCTTGATCCACAGATCCTCGACCCCTACTTCCTTGCCGAAACGCTCGGCCCAGAAAAGGTTCGAGTTGCCTTCGTACATGGAGACGACGTTCTCGTCGTCGATGTTGGGAAGGACGAATTCCTTCTTGCCCCACACGCCCGAGCCGTAGGGCCAGTTGTTGCAACCGATGCGGCTGTCGAAGAGGTCTTTCCACCCCTGCGCGTCGTGCACCGCCGCCAGGGCCTTGGGGTCGTGAACGACCTGGAGCAGCTCGCCGGTTTCGCGGCAGCGGTAAATGACATCGAAGACGTCGTAGCGATGGCCTCCACTGAGGTTCTCGAAATGGGCTTTGAGCTTGGGGGCTCCTTCTTTTGTAGCGGCCTGTGCCGACATGACCTGGCTCCTGCATTCCTAGCGACCCCGCGCCGCGCGTGCCTGCGCCCCGAAAAAGGGGGCAACCCGCACGCAGCCGGACCCGCTGGAGGGCGCTCAATGTAGCCTGAAGGGTCCGTCTCCCGCCAGTGGAGAGGCCCTCTCGGGGGCTCAAATGGGCGCTTTAATGCCCGGAATGCCCAAAAAATTGACGTAAAGAGGCATTTCTGGGTAGAATCGACCTGATTCGCACCAGCATGCACCGCTCCAGACTCCCCCAAAGGCGCTTTTGCGCCCGCTTGGCGGGGCTGTTTTCGGGCGCATTTTCCGGTGCGGACGCGCTTCGCAATCTCGGGCGGAGCAGCACGGCAAGGGGGGAGCGCGCCGATGATCGGCGCCGGGCATGGACGCTTTTTCCAAGAATCAGAAAATCATTCTGAACCGGATTCGGTATGCCTACCAGTTTTTCGTGCTGGCCGATCTCGACGGCACCCTGGTCCCCGGCGGAACCAGCGCCGCCCCCAAGCTCAAAGCCAAAGAACGCAAGATTCTCGAAACCCTGATCCAGGCCCCCAGCACCTATATGGGCGTGGTCAGCGAGCGGCCCGTCGATGAAGTGAGCAAATCCGTCCATGTACCCGGCGTCCACTACTCGGGCAGCCTGGGACTGGAATACGCCGTGCCCAAGGGCGCGCTCATCGAACTCGAGGGCGGCGAGGCGCTCAAGGGATTTGAAAAATTCACCGCCGAGCTCAAGAAACTGGCGACGAAGACCAAGGGCGCGACCTTCACCAACCTGGGTCTCTACACCGCAACCGACTGGTCGAAGGCCTCGGCCGCGGCGCGCAAGAGTTTTTCGGAATCCGCCCGCGAGCTCGAAGCCG
>JAGRBM010000319.1 GCA_020434085.1 Chrysiogenia bacterium
GAGCCCATGCCGGCGAGCCCCTACACCGGTGAGAGCCGTCCCTATCAGGTGCAGCGCTACGACACCCTGGCAAAGATCGCCGCGCGCGCCGATGTCTATGGTGACGGTGACCTCTGGTACATCATCTATGACGCGAACCGCGACCTCATCAAGGATCCCGACCTGCTCCCGCGCGTCGAGATCATGATCCCGACAAGCCCCAGCGAGGCGCAGAAGGAAGAAGCCCGCCGCATCAACGAAAACCACGTCCCCAACCTCTGGGACGGGATGTAGGCGGAAGGCGTTGCGCCGCTTTGCCTGATTTGTCCTTCGACGGGCTCAGGACGAGCGGGGTCGTTGCTCCTGTTCATCACTGGCATGACTGTTTGAGTCCGTTCGTCCTGAGCTTGTCGAAGGACGAACCGAGACGCTGCGCGCATGGAATGCAGCTATGGCGTTTTACACCTACATGCTCCGTTGTTCCGATGGCCGCTACTATGTCGGTCACACCGAAAATCTTGAGGTTCGTGTGGCTCAACACAACCGGGGTGAATTGCCCGGCTACACGAAGAATCGACGCCCGGTTGAACTTGTATGGTCGCAGGATTTCGAATCCCGTCTGGAAGCGTTGACGTGTGAGCGGCAGATCAAAGGCTGGAGTCGCAAGAAGAAAGCAGCGTTGATCCGGGGCGACTGGTCGGAGATCGCTCGCCTTTCGAAAGGTGCCGAGCGAGGTTCGGACTGATGCGCCTGATTCGTCCTTCGACAAGCTCAGGACGAACGGAATTTGTCCGGTCGATTCAATCCTGGAAATTGGGTGCAACTCCCGTTCGTCCTGAGCTTGTCGAAGGGCGAAGCTCGACGATATTGAATCCCCACTGAAAGCTTGCACCATCCGTCCACGTCCACGTCCACGTCCACGTCCACGTTTCCGATCCAGGTCCTGGCTGCTAGACTCGCGCTTACGATGACCTACCCTCCGCGCGCACATGTCCCCGACGAGCTCCTCTCCTGGCTTGCCGAGCAGCAGCCGGGTGCCAGCGCGCAAGTGGGCAAGTGGGTGCGCGCGCTCTCGGACTCCTATGTCGATTCCCATGCGCCGACGGCGGCAGCGATTTCGGCGGCGCACCGGCTCACGGCCTACGCGCGCTATTATCTGCCGGTCAATTACCCCAAGCTTCACCTGCCGCTGGCCGAGCTGGCGCTGCAGGAGAGCCTGGACCCGCTTCGCCGTGAGAAGCTGCGCGTGCTCGACCTGGGTTGCGGCCCCGGAACCTTTCTGCTCTCGGTGCTGGGCTTTCTGGGGGAGCGCAAGGCTTGCCCGAAGTCGCTCGAGCTGGTCGGCGTGGATATCGACCGCCGCGCGCTGAGCCTGCTGCACGATGCCTGCGAGTGGCAGGCGGCGCGCTGCCTTCCCGAAACCGATGTGCGCGTGCTCACGCGCGAGGCCGACCTTTTCTCGCCGCTCCCGGTGGAGTATCGCGGGCGCGGCTTCGATGTGATCGTGATCGGCAACGCGCTGGCCGAGTGGGCGCGCGGTGCGAAGGCCGACGCGGCCGCCGCGAGCGCGCGGGTGAAAGCCGCGCTCTCGATGCTGCGCGAGGGCGGGGCGCTCATCGTGATCGAGCCCGCGCTGCGCGAGACGAGCCGCTTCCTGCTCGAAGTGCGCGACGTGCTGCTCTCCGAGGGGGCGGTCCATCTCTACGCGCCGTGTCTGCACAGCGCGCCGTGCCCGGCGCTCGCACGCGAGCGCGACTGGTGCCACGAGCGCCTGGACTGGGAACTGCCGCGGGCGATCGAGGAAATCGACCGCGCGGCGGGTCTGCAGAAGGGCTCGCTGGCCTTCAGCTACCTGGTGCTTCGCCGCGAGGCCGGTTCGCTGGCCGACCTGCCCGGCGGCGTTCCCGCGGGCTGGCTGCGCGCGCGGGTGGTGAGCGACCAGCTCGCCGAGAAGGGAAAGCGCGGCTGCATCGCTTGCACGCAGGGCGGGACTCGGGTCTACTACGAGACGCTTGACCGCAAAGCCACGCGGGCGACGCTCGCCGCGCTGGAGGGCCTGCGCCGGGGCTCGCTTGCCGCATTCGCGCCGGGCAAGCCCGCCGGTGAACGCACGCGCCTTGGCGAGGGCGAGGCACCTCTGCCGCTGCTCGCCCCCGAAGCTCAGGAGTAGCCGCCTTGCGCGACCCGCAGCTCGACCGACAGCTTGAAGAGAATCTTGCGCTCCTCACGGCGATGGCCCTGGGGCTGGTGGTCATCTGCTTCTACGCCTGGACGATCAATTTTCCCGCGCAATATCAGGACGTCGTGAACCTGCTGGCCAACCCCGGCGTGGCGGCATTCCAGAAATACGTGGTTGCCCCCGACTGGGCCGAGCGCTGGACCTATTTCCCCGACATGCTCCATCGCAACCTGGCGCGTCCGGTGCTGGGGATGAGTTACCTCATCGGCGCGGCCTATGCCGAGCAGAGCGAGGCCGGCCACCGGTTGGTGAACCTCGTCCTGCATCTGGGGTGTGTGATGCTGGCCTTCCTGCTGGTGCGCCGCGGCCTTCGTGAGGCCCGCGGTCCCGATGGCAAGAGCGAACGCGGCGACCTGGGGGTTGCGGCGCTCATCGCCGGCGTCTTCGGCCTGCATCCGCTGCAGATCGAAAGTGTGGTCTATCTCTCGGGGCGCGACGCGCTGCTGGGGGCCCTGCCGACGCTGGGCGCTTTCGCGGTGATGGGCGCCTCGCTGCGCGCGGCGCGCTACGGCGAGGGGCTGAGCCTTCGGCTGGGCAATTACCTGGTCGGTGTCGGTATTTTCATCTTCGCGTTGCTTTGCGGGGAGAGCGCCCTGGCGCTGCCGCCGCTGCTGCTGCTCTACGACTGGGCGGTGCTCCGGCCCGCGCCCGAAGAGGGCGTTTCGATGCTGCGGGAGCGGATCGTTTTTCACGCGCCGCTCTTCGTGCTTGCCGGGGCCTATGCGCTCTTGCTCCGGGTGGCGGCCGATGCGAGTGGTGACCCCGCCATCGGCGGCGACTTCAGTGCGCTGGCCACCTATCCGGCCGCGTGGCTGGGTTACCTGCGCCTGCTCTATTTCCCGGTGGGCCTGACCGTCGACCACGGATTTGCGACGCGGCAGAGCCTGGCGGGGCTCGTTCCCGCGCTGGCGCTGCTGGCGAATGCGGGGCTTGTCGGACTCGCCATCGTTCTCGCGCGGCGGGGCGAGCGCCTGATCGCGGCGGGGCTGCTGGGCATTTATGCGGCCCTGCTGCCCTGGGCGGGAATTCTTTCCTACAACGACCCGGTGGTGGAACACCGCGCCTATCTCGCGGTGCTGCCGGCGACCTTGCTGGGCGCGCTGGTGGTCTCGCGCGCGTGGCGGCGTATTGCCGGTGAGCAGCGCGTGCGCGCGGGCCTCGCCGCGGCGGCGGTGCTGGCGTTGCTGCTCGGGGCCATGGGCGCGGCGCGCGCGCGTGTGTGGGAAACCCAGGAATCGCTCTGGTCCGACGCGGCACGCAAGCATCCCGAACTCGCGCGGCCCCACTACCAGCTCGGCACGGCCTACCTGCTGGGCAACCACCGCAAGCAGGCCATGGAAGAGTTCGGCGAAGCCCTGCGCGCCGATCCCGATTACTTCCCGGCGGCGCTCAACCGCGGCGGGCTCTTTCTGGAGGATGGCGATCTCGAAAACGCGCGCCGGAATTTCGAGCGCGCGGTAAGGGCCAATCCCGAGCACGCCCCGAGCCGCTACAACCTGGCCGAGGCGCTTTTCCGCATGGGAAGGCCCGAGGAGGCGCTCTCCGAGCTGCGGGTGGCGATCAAAATCACCCCCGACAACGGGAATTTTCTGGAAAAAGAGGGCGAGATCCTCGAATCATTGGGCCGGCACGAGGATGCCCTGGCGGCCTGGGATCTGGCGATCGAGAAAGGCGTCGCCGACCAGCGCAAGCTCATGGAGCGCGCCGCGCTGGTGGCATTCCAGCATGGCTATTACAACACGGCTTCAAAGCACCTGCGCAACCTGACCTATCTCGATCCCACCGACGCGCATACGTGGTTCAACTTTGCCTATTTCAAGGAAGAGATCGGTGAAACCGACGAAGCGATCGCCAACTACCAGCGC
The DNA here is from genome assembly GCA_020434085.1 of Chrysiogenia bacterium. NCBI lineage: Bacteria > Pseudomonadati > Chrysiogenota > Chrysiogenia > Chrysiogenia bacterium. The sequence continues at coordinate 4,084 of JAGRBM010000319.1, forward strand.
GCGATCATGGTGAACCCCGCGCTCGGCGAGGCGCATTTCAACCTGGCGCGTCTGTATGAAATGAAGGGCAAGTGCACCGACGCGGAATC
>JAGRBM010000320.1 GCA_020434085.1 Chrysiogenia bacterium
GATCACATGCGTGTTTTGTTGTCACTGTACGCATCGCCAGGTGCGTGCGTGGCAACACAGAGCAGTTTTGAACAGAGCCGAAAGGAATAGTGAGCAATGAATGAGGACAAGAAGACGAGGAACTTTGCCTGGGCGGTGGGGCTATCCGTCGCGTTGGCGTTCGCGCTGATCAGTGCGCTGATCTACTACGCCAACTGGTGGACATTTATCGCCGAGACAAGGCTTCTCGATCTGGCCATCGATGCCGGACTGATCAAATACCATGATCACAATGCCGGATTCATCGACGGCGTTGCAGACCTGAAATACTACTACATGTCCCAGGAGCCCATTAGTTGGGACCTGATCGGCGTCGTGATTGGAATCTTCCTTGCGTTCTTCTCACTCAAGGCGGTGCAGTTCAATGCCATTGGCCGCCTCTTCGGTTTGAAGACGAAGACCAGCGAAAACGTCGGCGCCTACGCCTACGGCACGGTGCTCAATCAGTATCTGCCCTTCGGAATGGGTCACGCCGGTGCGGCGCAGGCGCTTCAGGCTTCGGGCGCACCGCTCAAGCAGGCCAAGGGCGTTGTCTTTACCGAGCAGCTCTTCGTTCTCTTCGAGATCCTCGTCTTCGCTGTCATCGGATTGCTGGCGATCGGCTGGGACAACTGGTTTTCGCAGATTGTCGCTTCGCTTGGGATCCTCGCGGTTGCCTCGGCAATCCTGTATGGCCGCAAACAGGGCGTAAACCTCAACGAAACGTGGACGCAGGCAAAGCGCTCGATGCGCCTGGTTGCTGATCAGCCCGCGCGCGCGGTGTGGGTGGCATTCCTCTCGCTTCTGGCCTTTGGCCTCGAAGACATCGCCGCCTACTTCACCGCGATGGCGTTCACCACGAGCGTGGTCGTCCTCAAGGTCGACTTCGGCGTTTTGCTGATGGGCGTCGTGGGTTCCTACATCGCGCGACTGGTTCGCATCACTCCGGGCGGTATCGGCCAGTTTGAGTGGGGCTTTGCCGCCGCGCTTTATTTCGGCGGTCTGGGCTTCCCCGAGTGCGTCGCCATTGCGGTGCTCGACAACACCTTCCGCTACGTCTCGGGACTGATCTTCGTGTTCGTCGTCTCGCGTCGTGAGCGCGTGAAGACCACGCTCGGCGAAGTCATTGCGACTTTCAAGCGTGATGAAAGCGAATCCGAACCTGCTGACCTGACAGGCGCAGGCGCTGACGACATGGGCGTCGCGCTTCCCGATGTGGAACTCGACCGCATGCCCAATGCTTCGAAGCTTTGGGGCCGTTTCACAATTGCTGCGGCCGTGCTGCTGGCAATTTTCTACATCGATGAGCTGACCTACCTGGCCTTCGACTACTGGTTGCTCGACAGCATGGGCTATGGCAGTGTCTTCTCGACGAACTTCGCCATGGGAGTCAAGCTCTTCCTGTTCGGCCTGGTTACGATGGGTGGCGGCATTGCGTTGCCGGCATTCATGAACAAACTGCAGGGCGGACAGAAGAAGTTCGTGCTGGCCTGGGCCGTGATACTCGGCTCGCTCGGCGGCTACTTCCTCTCGCTGACTTACCTGAACTTCCTGCTGATGAGCGGGCCCGACGGCTTTGGTGGCACCGATCCGATTTTCGGCAAGGATCTGTCCTTCTATGTGCAGGACCTCTCGGCCATCTGGATCCTGGTGGAGGCGTTGCTGGCCGGCACCTTCCTTGGGCTGCTTTCGGCGATCGGCTGCGGCTATGCCGCATATCTGGGCTCGGATGCGGCCGACAAGGCCCCGCCTGCGGGCCTGAGCAAGTTCCGCCACATCTTGGGCGAGGTGTTTGACATCAAGGCCCTGGGGCCCCTCGTCACCATCGGCGTGCTGCTGGCCATTGCACAGTACTTGGGCAAATACGGGCTGCTTTATGCCGACAACTCCGGCTCGGCGATTGAAGTCGGCGCTTCGGCGCTCGACGTGGATGGCTTCTGGAGCAACCTCCATTACATCTATGTCACGACGCTCGTCATTCTCGGTCTGACGGGACTGCTTTTCATGTATCTGCAGACCCTCAACAAGGTGGTCAAGGGAACGGCGCCTTCGAATTGGCAGGAGCAGACCAAGAAGTTCGGAACCTACGCTCTGGTTCTGATCCTCGCTGATTTCGGTTTCAAAGCGGCAGTCTCGGTTCGTAACTGGGTCGATACCAAGCCCAATGAGCCCGTCGTCCAGATCAAGAAGCACGAGGACGGCAGCGGCGGTTACATCCAGAACCACATCGAGTTCACACGCAAGGCCTACGGCATCGACCAGGTCGAAGCTGTCGAGTTCCGTCCCAAGGGCCCCGGCGATCCGGTGCCCGACATTGAGCAACTGCTGAATCACCCGACGATCAAGAACGCCCCGCTGTGGCCGGGCTTCACCAGCTATCTGGAACGCTTCATCGATCCCCAGCATGAGGACCGCATCCTTCAGACGAAGGGTGACACCATGGTCTACGGTCCGACGCTGGAAATCTTCAAGCAGCAGCAGAAGCTTCGTACCTACTACGACTTCCTGGGAATTGATTCGGTCCGCTACACGATCAACGGTGAGAAGAAGATGTTCGTCAGCTCCGTGCGTGAGCTGCCGCTCATGGAGCCGGTTCCCTGGCTTGCATGGTTCGGCCAGCGCTTTGTCATGTATACCCACGGCCAGGGCATGGTGATGGCGCCGGCAGCGGGTATCGATGGCGAGGGTGAGCCCCAGTTCGCCATACAGAACATCCCCGAAGAGGTCCAGTACAAGGAACTCGAGGTCGATAACCCCGATATCTACTACGGAGAAGGCTCGACCACGATGGCCTACTCCAACATCAAGGACATGAAGGAACTGGATTACCCGACCGATCAGGGGCGCGCCGAAATCCGCCTGGGCAATGACGTTGCCGGCGCGGTGGCCATCGACTCCCTCCTCAAGCGCTTTGTCTACGGTTGGCGAAGCGACCAGTTCTTCCAGGTCTTCTTCAGCGGCCTGATCACGGACGAAACCCGTGTTCACTTCTTCCGCTCGCCGCTCGAGCGTGCCGAGCGTGTTGCACCGTTCCTGTATCTGGACAGCAACCCCTACGCCGTGATTGCGGACCGGAACATCGTGTGGCTGACCAATGCGCTCACCACCAGTGACATGTACCCCTACAGCTACTACCAGGACCTGGGTGACAAGTCGGACGAGCGTTCGTTCGAGAAACACCGCAAGAACCGGCTTCGTCGCACCAACTACGTAGAGGATTCGGTCAAGATCACCCTGAATGCCGCCAACGGCGAAATGAAGTTCTACAAGATTTCAGACAAGCCACTGATCAAGGCATGGGCCGGCGTGTATCCCGAGCTCTTCGTGGACGGCAAGGAGATGCCGCAAAGCATCCGAGCGCACCTGACCTATCCGGTGCACATGATGCACGTGCAGTTCGACGATGTGTACATCTACTACCACATGGAAGACCCCTACTACTTCTTCAATTTTGAAGACATGTGGGACGACGGTGACGAAGTGCTCGGCCCGATCCTCGACGCCGGACGTGCGATCCGCTTCTCCATCGAGCCCTACACCTTCCTGCTGGAGACCGGTGCGGGCGGCATTCCCGCTGCCAAGGGTGACAAAGTACAGTTCGTCCAGGGCATGGTGTTCACGCCGGAGAAGGCGCTCAACCTGCGCGGCATTCCCATCGTCTACCAGGACGGCGAGGACTACGGCCGGCTTGTCTCGCTCGAAGTGCCCAAGGGTTACTACTACCCGGGTCCCGAGCAGGCCGACTCCGCGATCGACCAGAACCCGGAGATCTCCGAGCAGATCTCCTGGTGGAATCGTCGCGGCAACGACGTGATTCGCGGTCACACCTCGACACTGATTGTCGACGGCGAGGTGATCTATGTCGAGCCGATCTTCATTCGATCGCAGCAGAACCCGGTCACGCAGCTTCGCCGCGTAGTGGCGGTGTTCCGTGGCACGGCTCGCATGGGCGAGACGCTTGAGCTCGCACTTCGGCACGCGATCAAGGATTACAGTGCCCACAGCGGTACCGCGATGATGGATAGCGCCATCATCGCTGATCCGGCCGCGATGGAAGGCGCTGAAGGCGCAACGATGGAATCAAGTGACACTGCCCAGTAACTTCCCTTCCGGTTTACACGGAACCAACAGAGCCGCCCCCCTTACGGGGGCGGCTCTTTTTTGTAGGCCATATACAAAAAGACTTGTCCGTGCAGACTATTTCTTTCTTGAAACCAGTAATCTCGTATCTTGGGCCAAAAGGAAGGGCAGACTCTGCCCGACAGCATCAGCCTTCAGAAGACAACGCTCCAGGTTCCCCAAAGGGAATGGAAGTTTTACAAATGTGCCAAAACCTGGAAAGTGAAGAGCCTTGAGTCACTGTACACGAGAAATGAATTTTTTCTTGAAAAATCAATGGGTTAGATGCGTCTATGGGCATCAATTTCTATAGACGAAGGCGTGTGGATGTCGTAAGTTCCTTTTGCTGCAGCCTGTGGCGGGTATGACTCGGCTGAAAAGAAGGATCTGATGGAGACCTTGTACGCGTATATGACGCTGTCGGTGACGGTCGGCCTGTGTGTCTCCCGGCCACATGTCTTTGTTGGTAGCAAGAAACTGCATATCGACATCGGCGTGGCGGCGGTGCTCGGGGTTGCGCTCATGCTCATCGGCGGTCTACTCGAACCCGCCGATCTGATGACTTCGTTCAAAATCCAGTGGCGCCCGTTGCTGGCGCTCACAAGCATCATGGTGATGACCGGCGTGGTCAAAGAGACCGGTGCCTTTGAACGTCTGGCGCTGCGCATTGATAGCTATGCGCGTGAAACATCCACCAGTCGTGCATTCAATATGATCTTCGTGGCGAGCGTGGTGACGCCGTCGCTGCTCAACAATGATGCCGCCATCCTGCTGCTGACACCAGTGGTGATTGCCATGGCGCGCCGCCTCTACCCGGGCAATGATCGAATCCTCGAAGCCTTCGTTTTCGCGGTTTTCCTCGCGCCAGGGGTGGCACCGTTTGTTATTTCCAACCCGATGAACATGATCGTTGCGGAATACGCCGGTATCGGATTCAACGATTATACGGCGATCATGGGCCCCATCTCGGCCGCCGGCGCCCTCATGACATTTGGGATTCTGCGTTGGCACTATCGCAAAGTCCTTCATGCCGAAGCGGTCCCGTCATTGCCCACGGAAATACCACCCGCGCATCGTGCGGAGCGGCCGGCGTTTATTTTCCTCATGACCGTCTTCCTGGCCTATCCGGTCATGGCGGCGCTGGACGTTCCGATCTGGTCGGTTGCGCTCGCCGGAGCAATCGGATGCACGATCATCTCGCAGATCTACTCAGTCGCGTCGCCGCGAAAGATTGCCGGGCATGTTTCGCTCGATATCCTTTTCTTCCTCTGGGGGGTGTTCCTGGTTGTCGCGGGGCTTCGCGAAGTCGGCGTGATCGACAATCTGGCTGCGCTGTATTCGAGCTATGACGCCAACAGCGGCGCGCAACTCGGCGTCATCGGAGTCGTCTCCGCACTTGGCTCGGCTGTTGTCGACAACCACCCGATGTCCATTCTGAACATGTTGGCAATCGGCCACGAGGGAGCGACCCGACCGCTGCTCGCAGCGCTGGTCGGTGGCGACATCGGACCACGCCTCCTGCCGATCGGATCGCTGGCCGGTCTGTTGTGGATGGATCTGCTTCGGCGAAGCGGCATTGAGATCAGTATTTTCAAGTTCGTGCGCCTCGGCACGATCGTTCTCATTCCGACGCTCACCTTGTCGCTTCTGTTGCTGTCCCTGTGGTGATTCAGGTATGTAGCGCCTGTTCAAGATCTGCGATTGGAGGAGCCAGTCGCCATCACCTTGCGAGGATCGCATCGATTGCGCCCTCCCACGGGAACCATGCAGTCGCTTATTGCCTACGCCACGTTGTTCATGACCGTCGGAATCGCAGTTGGCCGCCCCCGTTTCGGTAAGGAATGGCAGGCCGGACCGGCGTCGGCAGCGCTGCTTGCGACAACGATTCTGCTCACCGCCCGCGTGGTGGACCCTGCTGACATCATCCACTCGCTTCAGCTTCACTGGCGCCCGTTCCTGATGATCATTGCGACGATGATTCTCTCGGCCGTGGCCGAGCGGATCGGCGTGCTTGAGCGCCTGGCGGAGATGATCTTCTCCGATCCAAAGACGACGCCTTCACGCCTGTTCGGACAGGTCTTCCTGATGTGTGCGCTCACTTCCACGATTTTCAACAACGATGCGATGATCATTCTGATTACGCCGCTGGTATTGGGACTGGTGAAGAAGCGCTACCACGGTCACAAGCGCCTGCTTGCCCCTTTTGCATTCGTGGTGTTCATGGCAATCGGCGTGGCGCCGTTCTACATCTCAAACCCGATGAACATGATCGTGGCGGAATTCGCCCACGTGAATTTCAATCAGTATGCGAGCTGGATGATCCCCGTTGCACTGGGCGGGTGGGCGGTGACCTATCCCATCGTCTGGCTCTATTTCCGCAAGGATCTCGAAGAGCCGATTCACACCGAGCGCGCGGTCGCCGAAGAGGGGGAAGGGCTTCTTCCAGCGCAAAAGGCGATGTTGGGGCTGCTGGCACTCATCGTGATCGGCTACCCGACCGTCGCCTACTTTGACGGCCCGTCAATCTGGATCGTCGCCGTGATTGGCGCCACGCTTGCAATCCTGCTCAGCACGCGCTGGGGCAAAGTAGACATGCGCGATCTGATGTTTCGCACCGTTGCGTGGGACATCTTCGTGTTTCTGCTCGGGGTGTATGTGATCGCCATTGCGCTGCGCAATGTGGGGTTCACCGATCTACTGGCATCGATCTATCAGGACGCGAATCTCTTTGTGATTGGCGGCGTAGCGGCCGTCGGCTCGGCGCTGGTGAACAACCACCCGATGTCGCTGATTAACCTGATGGCCCTCGAAGCGCTTCCCGACGCCGGGCGGAAGGAAATCTTCGCCTCCCTGATCGGCGGAGACCTGGGGCCGCGGCTTCTACCGATTGGCTCGCTTGCCGGACTGCTCTGGCTCAACGGGTGCAAGCGCATGGGGCTCAAGGTCTCGCTTCGGACCTTTGTCACGCTCGGCCTGCTGGTGACCGTGCCGGCGATGGGTGTTTCGCTGGTAATCCTGTTGCTGCGCGGCTCCTGAACAAGCCGAGTTGGCGCCCTACTGCTCGACGCTCTCAGCGAATTCTTCACGAACCTGATCGATGACCTGTCGCTTGAGTTGCTTGCGGGTCAGACCCCTGACCGTCTGGCCTTCATCGGCGAGCGTTTCGAACTCGAGCTGATAGGCGGCCCAGAGTTCTTCAAAGCGTTGTGCCTGGGGTGAATCGCTGGGCCAGGGCAGGGGGGCGCGCCCGCGGGCGTGTCCCTGCGCGCCTCCCCTCGTGGTGTGCGGACTGCGATCCTTGGCATGGGGGCGGGCGGTGGCGCGGCGACTAGTCGGTGAGTGAACCGAACCCGGGGTGCCGGCTGGCAGCACGACGGGCCCCTCGGCCGGATCCATGGGGAAGCCATTGATCAGTACCTGTGGTCTTGCCAGAGATCCGTGAAGGCCCACCTGGTAGCTGTTCGTTTGTGCGAGCCCCGCGTAGGCCTGGGCCAGGACCGGCTGCGTAGTCGCCTTGCTGCGCGCGACTTCGAGAGTGAAATCGATGGAACTCTCTTCGTAGCTTGGCGCCAGGTTGAGGTGGCCGCCACCGGTCACGCGAATGCCGGTTCCAGTCGCAACAAACTCCGTGATTTCCAATGCATGAGCTTCGAGCGTCGCATTCGCCGTGAAAGA
>JAGRBM010000321.1 GCA_020434085.1 Chrysiogenia bacterium
CAAAGTTCCTCGTCTTCTTGTCCTCATTCATTGCTCACTATTCCTTTCGGCTCTGTTCAAAACTGCTCTGTGTTGCCACGCACGCACCTGGCGATGCGTACAGTGACAACAAAACACGCATGTGATCCCATGCAGGTCTACCGGATATATCGATGGATGGAGTATTTGCTATATCAGACCAGCACAAGCTGGCACCGCGCCAAACCCCTCCCTTGACCATTTCTGAATTCCCCCGCGAAAAAAGGCCGCTCATCCCATTCAGCGGCCCAAAATATCAGAAATGATCGTAAGCAATAGTTAATGGAGAGAGGCTGGATCGGTCAAGGCATTCATTCAAATCCCTGTGAATTCCAGCAGAAATCTACCAAAGGGGCCTAAATATCCGTATTGTATAGCTAAACAGGGAGCGACGCCGCCACCGCCACCTATACATGTAGATACATGGGGACTTCACGACAATCCGACCAGCGCCAACAGGTCAAATAAGCCTATTGCCCCGCCTTGTCATCGAGCAGGGGGAAATCCTCCGCCCGAAGGACCAAGTTTCCGCCGGCGAGCAGATCCTCCAGACTGACTTCCATTCCCAGGTCAACGAGCGGCACGAACCCGTCGCCGCCCCCGTCGCGATCGACCAGCAGCACGGTCCCCTCCATGCGCAGATAGCCCTGAGCCGATTCGACGCTCCCCTCCCCCTCATATCCGCCAGCGGCAAGCAATTCGCCCAGGTAGATCACGTCGCGCTCATCGGGATTGAAGTCTTCGATGCGATCCATCTGTCCATCGTCGGAGCCCTCCCCATAGGCAAAGACATCGGCATCGCCGCCGCCAAGCAGAATGTCGGCGCCGGGCCCTCCCTCCAGCGTGTCCAGCCCGTACTCCGCCATCAGCGTATCGTTGCCGGGACCGCCCTCAAGCGTGTTGTCCCCGTCGCCTCCGAGCAGGCTGTCATCGCCGGGGCCGCCTTCGAGCACGTCATCGCCGCCCTCGCCATCAATCCAGTCATTGCCCTCGCCGCCGGAAATCAGGTCATCGCCCCAGTTTCCTGCAATCATGTCCTCGCCCTCACCGCCCTGCAAGGTGTCGTGATCCATCGTGCCCTCGAGCGTGAGGACCCTGTCGCGCATCGTTTGCCTACGCCGCTCCCGCGTCGCTTTCATGCGCGCGGCCTCGTCCATCGGGCCACGCGCGGGCTTTCCCTCTCGCACTGCCTGGTCGGTTGGATTGTCGAGAGATGAAGAATCACGCGCAACCGCTGCGTGCTGAGAATCTGACGCCAACTGCGCCGTCGGGCTACTTTCCGGTGTCACGCTGGCAGGCCGTGCGGCGTTGCCGGCGCCCCCCGGCGCCTCAGGGTTCGAGATCCCATCCACCCGAGCCGATGCGCGTTGCATCGCAATGCCGCCATCGCGGACTTCAATTTCCGACGTAGGCCCCAGGCGAAGAAGGATCAGCGCCACCCCTGCAAGCACGGCAACAACGCCAATCGCCGCCATGCGCGATCCCATGGAAGATTTCCCTGACGGCATCCGCTACCTCTACCTCCAGAGAGACTCTAACAGATCCTCGGGCAATGGGCCTCGGACAAAATCAGTTACATTGAGGAGGGAATTCAAAATCGAGCAATGCCATGGGCTCCGGAAGCAGGGAAACGGTATCAAGGGCCCCGGCTACTTGAACTTGCTCGCCATGCGGGCGATGCGTTCCTTAAAGTCGGCGGTTTCGGAAGTCTGCCCGCCGAGGCGGGCTTCGAGTTCGAGCTGCTGCTCGAAGGAGTTGTCATAGGAACCCATGTAGGCCTCGCGGATCAGCGCCAGGGAGTCGGCGCTGCCAGCGATCTGTTTGGCGATCTCCAGCGCGCCTTCATGCAGTGCTTCCGCATTCTCATAGAGCCGGTTGATCAGGCCCCACTCGAGCGCCCTTTGAGCATCGACCTTCTCCATGAGGTAGGACATCTCGAAGGCCCTGCTCCGGCCAATCAGACGCGGCAGGATGTAGCTGGCGCCGCCTTCGACCACGAGCCCTAGCTTCGCGAACATCAGGTGGAAGTAGGCCTGTTTGCTGGCCAGGATCAGGTCGCCGGTGATGGCCAGGCTGAGCCCGATTCCCACGGCGCCCCCCTGAACCGCGGTGATGAGGGGAACCTTCAGGCGCTTCAGCGATGCAAAGAGTGGGTTGTATTCGTTGCGCAGCAGCAACTCACCGCTCTTCCACTTCTTGTTCAGCGAGAGATCGCCGAAATCTCCGCCGGCGCAGAACGCCTCGCCTTCGGCCTTGAGCAGGACGCAGCGAACCTCGTTGCGGGGCTTGCCAATCTCTACGAGGACGCTCCCCAGTTCACTCAGCATGGTGGGGCTCAGCGCATTGCGCTTTTCCGGCCGTGCCAGCGTGATCACGGCGACCTTCTCGTCGATCTCGAGTTTGACCTGCTCCATGCGAGTGTTCCTCAAGCCGGTTCGAACAGCGGGAGATTTCGGCCGTCGGGAAGCGCTTCCCATGTGACGCGAACCTTCATCCCGACCTGCCCTTCGCCCGGTTTGCAGCCAACGAGGTTCGTCAGCATTCGCACGCCCTCCTTGAGCTCCACAAGGGCGACGGCATAGGGAACCTCGCCCGCCATCAGCGGGTTGCCGGGCTTGTGCATGACGCTGATGGCATAGATGCTGCCCTCCCCGGATGCTTCTTCCCAGCTCAGGGACTCACCAAAGCAATGAGGGCAGAATTCCCTGGGATAGAAGACGAACTTCTTGCAGCCGCCGCAGCGCTGAAGCACGAGACGCTTTTCTTTAGCGGCCTCCCAGAAAGGTTCGGCCACCTTCGAGGTTCCAATGATTGCACGCGGGCTCATAGCGTCTCCCCCGTTCCCAGCACGATCGTTCCGGTAGAAGAGAGGATCCCGCCGCAACCATGCGCCACGGCCACTTTGGCGCCTTCGACCTGCCGTTTCTGGCATTCGCCGCGGAGCTGACGGACCGCCTCGACGAGGATGAACATCCCGTACATGCCCGGGTGGGTGTAGGAGAGCCCGCCCCCGTTCGTGTTCGTGGGAAGGGAGCCGCCCGGACCGAGGGCATTGCCCTCAACAAAGCGGCCGCCCTCGCCCTTGGGACAGAATCCCAGGTCTTCGATGTGCAGAAGCTGCGTAATCGTGAAGGAGTCATAGGACTCAAGTACGTCCACGTCCTTGTGAGTGATCCCTGCCATGGAAAAGGCCCGGGGGCCGGACACTGCTCCGGCGGTCGTCGTCAGGTCCGGCATCTGCGAAATCATCATGCCGTGATCGTGATGAGTCGCCGCGCCCAGCACATAGGCCGGGGATTTCTTGAGGTCCCTCGCCCGCTCGGCGCTGGTCATCACGAGCGCGCCCGCACCGTCGGTCACCAGGCAGCAGTCGAGCTTATGGAGGGGCTCAGCAATATAGGGCGAGTTCAGGACGTCTTCGACGCTCAGGGGATCCTGAAACCTGGCCCTGGAATTCATGCACGCCCACTCGCGGGTGGAGACCGCAATCTGGGCGAGCTGCTCCGGGGTGGTTCCGTATTCGGCCATGTGCCGGCTTGCCGCCAGCGCGTAGGAGCCCGCCGGCGCGAGCAGCCCATAAGGCAGTTCCCATTCGAGCTGGGGAGTCAGGCTCATGGGCGGGGGCGCGCCCATGGGTTTCTTCGACCCTGATTTCTTTTTCTGTTTCTTGTAGGCCGGGGTGGCCGCGTAGACGATCACGGCCACCTCACACATGCCGAAGGCGATCGCCATCGCGGCATGCTCTACCAACACTTCGAAGCTCGAGCCGCCGGTCATCGTGGTATCGGTATAGGAGGGGTAAATCCCCAGGTGCTCGGCCAGGTCCATGGACGCCATCAGGCGGCCCGTGCAAAGAAGACCATCCACGTCCGAGAGCTTGAGCCCCGCATCGTCGAGGGCTTCCCGGATCATTCGCACTTCGAGCTGTCGGACGGATTCGCCCAGAACGCCCGTTGGCGATACCGCATCGACCGCGCCGACAATTGCTGCGCGGCCCCTAAGCGAGATGTCACTCATGTTGTTCCCCAATGGTTATAGAGCGAGCGACTACGCGTCTACGAGTTCCTCAAAATCCGACTTCTTCATCCCGCACATCGGACACTTCCAGTCGTCGGGAATATCCTCCCAGCGGGTTCCGGGTGCGATGCCGGAATCAGGATCACCGAGTTCCTCGTCGTAAACGTGACCGCAGATGACGCACTCATACTTCTTGTAGGGAATTGCCTGCGCCGCGCTATCATTCATGTCGCTCGTCCTTCATTCGCGTATCTGTTCCCAGCCTAGGCCTCAGGCTGCCGCCTTTGCAACGCGGCAGCGCATGGGCAGGTGCTTGACCCCGCCGACGAAATTCGAGGCCAGATATTGGACATCGCCCGTCCGCTCAAGCGAATTGACATCCAGACGGGGAATGAACTCCTCGAAAAACACCTGCATTTCCATCCGTGCGAGTGAAGCGCCCAGGCAGAAGTGCTCACCAATACCAAAACCCAGATGCGGGTTGGGATCGCGATCGACGCGAAATTCGAACGGATTCTCGAAGATTTCCTCATCGCGGTTGGCCGAGCCGTAGAACAGACATACCGACTCGCCCTTCTTGATGGTGGTTCCGCGAATTTCGTAGTCTTCGGTTGCCGTACGACCAAACTGGTTGACCGGACTGGTCCAGCGAATCATTTCTTCGACCGCGCTCTTCACAAGAGCCGGGTTTTCCTGCAGTTTTCGAACTTCTCCCGGGTTTTCGATCAGCATGTTCATGCCGCCACTCATTGCGGTGCGCGTCGTTTCATGCCCTGCCGTAAGGATGATGATGTAGTAACCAACGGACTCCATTGCGCCCAAGGGTTCCCCGTTGACCAAACCGTTGGCAATGGCCGATGCCAGATCTTCCCCGGGATTCTTGCGACGCTCAACGTCAATTTCCTTGAAATACTGGAACGCTTCCATGAACATTTTCATCGTGTCCTGGGCGTCTTTGCCGCGCTGAAATTCGGGGTCTTCGGAACCGAACACCTCATTGGCAAGCTTGATGAGATAGGGCTCCTCGCTCGCCGGAAGTCCCAGAATGTGCGAGATCAGGCGCACCGGATGAATGGCACCGACGTCGAAGACGAAGTCCCCTTCCCAGGTCCCCGCTGAAGCCATCATTTCCACGAGATCCGTGGCAGACTGCCGCATACGGTCTTCGAGTTTCTTGATGTTCCGCGGAACAAACCAGTTGTTGACCAGCTTGCGATAGGCGCGATGATCTGGAGGATCCATCTGAATGAGCCCGCGGGCCGGGATAGCTTTCATCAACTGTTCGCGCATCCTTGATCCAATGACCGATCTGGGCGCGTTGATGAACTTGTCCGGCTGGGTCGAGATCTCCGTGATGTCGGCATGTTTCACGATGGCCCAGAAGGGATCGTACCCCTTGGGCTCCAACTGCGCCAATGTGGGCAGGGCACGAAGCTCTGTCCAGCGGTCATGGGGAAACCACTGCCGGGCAGCTCGCTTGGGACTCATGATGTCGTGGGCAATTTGCTTGAGATCCATTACTTCGTTCTCCTGATTCCTGCCCACTCTTGGAGAAAAGTTGGGCGGAGTTTGCGTGCGGCTCATGCCGCTTTTTTCACAATGCGGCACTGCATCGGCAGGTGTTTGACCCCGCCGACGAAGTTCGAGGCCATGTACTGCACGTCCCCGGTCGGCACGATTGAATCGACATCCGCGCGCCGGATGAACTCGTCAAAGAAGACTTTCATTTCCAGCCTTGCCAACGAGGCGCCCAGGCAGAAGTGCTCGCCGATTCCGAAGCCCAGGTGCGGATTGGGGTCGCGATCGATGCGGAAGCTAAATGGGTCCTCAAAGACCTCCTCGTCCCGATTGGCCGCGCCATAGAACTGGCAGACGGACTCGCCGGCCTTGATCGTCACACCGCGAATCTCATAGTCCTCTACCGCAGTGCGGCCGAACTGGCTGACCGGACTCGCCCAGCGAATCATTTCCTCAATGGCCGAGTCCATCAGGTCCGGATTTTCCTGGAGCTTGCGAATCTCGTCGGGATTCTGCAGCAGCGCGTTCATCCCGCCGCTCATGGCGGTGCGCGTCGTTTCATGGCCAGCTGTCAGGATCACGATGAGGTAGCCATAGACACCCATGGGAGGCAGTAGTTCACCGTTGATCTTCGCGTTACAAATTACCGAAGCCAGGTCTTCGGTCGGGTTTGCCCTGCGATCGCGCATGAGCTTGCCGAAGTAGACGATGGCATCCCGGAAAGACTCCATCAGTCCGCTGATGCCGTCCCCGCCCCTTCCGAACTCCTTATCCTCGGAACCGAAGGTTTCGTTGGCCAGTTTGATCAGGTACCCCTCGTCTTCGTCGGGCAGTCCCAGCAGATGCGTAATGAGACGCACCGGATGAATGGCGGCGATATCAAAGACGAAGTCCCCTGCCCACGTACCGGACTCGGCCATCATGTCGACAAGCTCCACAGCCGAACGACGCATGCGGTCTTCAAGCTTCCTGATATTCCGGGGCACGAACCAGGGGTTGACGACCTTTCGGTAGTCGCGATGCTCCGGCGGATCCATGTTCAGGAGCGTGCGAACCGGATTGCTGTTGACCCACTTTTCCATTGCCCGGGTCTGAACAAAGGGACGAGGTTTGCTGAGAAACTTGTCCGGCTGGGTCGAGATCTCCGTGATGTCGGCATGCTTCACAATCGCCCAGAACGGGTCGATATTGTCGGGCTCCAGCCAGGTCAGTGTTGGCTGGTTGCGTAGCTCCGTATAGAACTCGTGCGGGAACCAGTGCTCGCCGATATACTTGGCGTTCAGAATGTTGTTGGCGATTTTTTTCGTATCCACTCCATTGGCTCCTTTCCCGCTGCTCAGGCCGCTTTTTTCACAATGCGGCACTGCATCGGCAGGTGTTTGACGCCGCCCACAAAGAAGGTGGACGAGTATTCGACGTCGCCGGTCTGCTCGATGGAGTCCACATCCACGCGCTTGATGAATTCCTCAAAGAAGACATTCATCTCCAGGCGGGCCAGCGAGGCCCCGAGACAAAAGTGCTCTCCGATACCGAAGCCCAGGTGCGGGTTGGGGTCGCGGTCAACACGAAATGCAAACGGGTCTTCCCAGATCTCCTCGTCCCGGTTGGCGGCGCCATAGAAGAGACACACCGATTGACCGGCCTTGATCGTCTTTCCGCGGAGCTCGTAGTCCTCCACAGCCGTGCGTCCGAACTGGCTGACGGGGCTGGTCCAGCGGATCATCTCTTCCACGGCGAATTCCACAAGATCGGGATTCTCTTTGAGCTTTCGAAGCTCGGCGGGGTTCTGCAGCAGTTGATGCATGCCGCCGGCCATTGCCGTCCGCGTGGTCTCGTGTCCCGCAGTCAGGATGATGAAGTAGTAGCCGATGGCCTCCATCTGCCCGATGGGCTTGCCGTCAATTTCAGCAGTAGCGATGGCTGAGGCCAGATCTTCACCGGGGTTTTTCTTGCGCGCCACAAGCAGATCGTTGAAGTATTTCATCGTCTGCATGAGCAGTTTGAGCAGATTGGCGTCGGTCCTCTCCCCTGTCTGGAACTCCGGGTCGTCAGTTCCAAACGTCTGATTGGCGATCTCGATGAGTCGCCCTTCTTCACTGTCGGGAAGGTCAAAGAGATGCGTGATCAGGCGCACGGGATGAATCGCAGCGATATCAAAGACAAAATCACCGCTCCACGTGCCTGAGGACGCCATCATGTCCACAAGATCCTTTGCGGACCGGCGCATGCGGTCTTCGAGTTTCTTGATGTTCCTCGGAACAAACCAAGCATTTACAAACTTTCGATAGGATCGGTGTTCTGGTGGGTCCATGTTGATGAGCATACGAGGGGCAGCGCTCTGAAGCTTGTCATCCGCGCGGCTCGAGACGATCGTCCGCGGCCCATTGAGAAACTTGTCGGGCTGGGTCGAGATCTCCTTGATGTCGGCATGTTTCACAATGGCCCAGAACGGATCAAAACCCTCGGGCTCCAGCCAGGTCAGCGTCGGCCGGGCACGAAGCTCCGTATAGAGATCGTGTGGGTACCACTGTTTCCCGATACGCTGGGCGTTCAAGATGTTGTTGGCGATGTATTTGTCGTCCATTCTCACTTCTCCAGGCAATCCGGTCGCACGGATTAAAACTGCGCCTTGCGATACATGGTGACCACTGCCGCGCCGCCGAGACCCAGGTTGTGCTGCAGGGCGATTTTGGCGTCGGTGACCTGGCGCTTCTGCGCCTCACCGCGCATCTGCCAGTTGAGCTCCGCGCACTGGGCAAGCCCCGTCGCGCCCAGGGGATGACCCTTGGAGATCAGTCCGCCCGAGGGATTGACCACGCACTTCCCGCCGTAGGTGAAGGCATCCTTGTCGATGTATTCGCCCGCCTTGCCCTCGGGACAGAGGCCGAGCGCTTCGTAGGTGAGCAGCTCGTTCGCGCTGAAGCAGTCGTGCAGCTCAATCACATCGACTTCGTCGATGCCGACGCCGGCCTGTTCGTAGACGGATTTCGAAGCGCGCTGGGTCATGCCGAATCCGACGATGTAACGGCAGTCGTTCTCGAGGGTTTCCGGGCCATCGGTCGCCATCGCCATGCCGATGATCTCGACGGCCTTGTCCTGCAGATTGTGCTTCTTGACGAAATCCTCGCTGGCAAGAATCGCGCAGCCGGCGCCGTCCGAAGTCGGGCAGCACTGCAGCTTGGTGAGCGGATCGTAGACCATCGGGGCATTCAGGATGTCCTGGAGGCTGTACTCTTCCTGGAACTGGGAGTACGGATTGTTCACCGAGTGCTTGTGGTTCTTCCAGCCGATCTTGGCGAAGTGCTCGGGCGTGGTACCGAACTTGTCCATGTGATCGCGGCCGCCGTTTCCAAACATCTGCGGCGCAGGCGGCTTGGGTTCAAATCCGCGGAGCTTCATCATCCGCATTGCCGCGTCCCGGAACGGCGGGGTGTGATCGGGGAAGTGGCCCTTCAGTGAGCCTTTCTCCATCTTCTCAAAGCCAATGGCCATGGTGCAGTCGGCGAGGCCGCCCTCGATGAACTGCTTGGCCATGAACAGTGCCGTCGAGCCTGTCGAGCAGTTGTTGTTCACGTTGTAAATCGGAACGCCGGTGTAGCCGAACTGGTAGACCGCCGTTTCGCCGCAGGTCGAATCCCCGTAGACATAACCCGCTGCGACCTGTTGTACCTGGTCGTAGGAGATACCGGCGTCCGCGAGCGCCTTCTCACCGGCCTCTTTGGCCATCTGCGGATAGTTCCAGTCCTTGCCCCTGGCACCGGGCTTTTCGAACTTGGTCATGCCGACGCCCACGACGAATACTTTTCTTCCCATTGTGAAAACTCCTCAATTCCCGTTGTTTGTGTTTATTAGAGCGAGAGATCCGCCCCGCCTTATCTGGTCAGCTTGCTGCCGCGGCTCCCGGCACTTGCCCACCCATGCGCTCAGTGATGAATTTCTGCCCCGCGTCCTCGAAAACGAGATTGGGGTCGAGCATGCTGGTCAGGCCTTCAAGAACCACGATGGACAGAAAAATGTTCGTGAGCCGGGGATCGGTTCGAATGCGGTAGCGCCGCATGATGTCCAGCAGGGCAATGATGGCCTGCGTGGTTTCATATTCCTGGATGTTCTTTCCAGCGTTCATGTCGATGGATTGGATTGTGTCTCTCTCGAAGGCTTCATAGTCCAGGTTCCCCGGAGGCGAGATGGCACCCTCGAAGATGGCTTTCGCGCAGAGCTTGCCGTTCCGGGTCATCATCCCAATGAAATAGTTGGTGATGTGCTTTCGCAGATCCGCGTCGCTTTCGCTCGTCAGCCCGAGATCAAGGAGCACAATCTCCCCACCCTCGCGCACGAAGACGTTCCCCGGGTGCATGTCCGCATGGACAAACCCGTCGAAGAGAACCATTTGAAACAATGCATCGAAGAGCGAGGCGGCAGCGATGGACTTGTCGCACTGCGGAAGGTCCGTTTCCTCTACGCCCTGAAGACCCTCGATAAATTCCATGACGAGCAGTGTTTCGCTGCACAGATCCTCTACAAGTTCCGGAATCTTGACGTGCTCGGCATTCTTGAAATTCCGCCGAAAACGACGGTTGTTCTCAGCTTCATTACGGAAATCGAGCTGTTCGTAGATCGCGTTGGTGAACTCGTCGACCATGCTGGGCAGATCCACTGCATCTGCGCCCGGGATCAGGCTCGCAAGTCGAGCAAAGATCTTGAGCACCAGGAGGTCATATTTCACGCGTCGAAGCTGGCCGGGACGGCGCACTTTGACCGCCACGACTCGGCCAGTGGGAAGCTTCGCCCGGTGGACGTGTGCCACGCTCGCCGAGGCAATGGGTGTCATATCGAACTCGGGAAACACTTCTTCAATCGGCTTTCCGCAGGCCTGTTCGACGATTCCAGGGATCAACCTTGTATTGAAAGGCGCGACGTCGGAGCGCAGTCGTTTGAGGGCATTGATAACCCCCGGAGGGAACACATCCGGGCGTGTGCTCATGACCTGTCCCACTTTGACAAACGTGGCTCCCAGCGCCTCGAACAGATCGGTCAGATACTGCCCTGTCAGCTCAGCGAGTGAGCCGCCATGGCCGAAGAGACGCCCCAGCGTTGCCCGGTAGAGAAATCGCAGGCCATAGAGCACTCCGAACGTGAAGAGCTCTGCGAGCCGAAAGATAAAAAGAAGCACACCCATCATCGTATCCTCAGTACTCGCGGGCCAGGCCTTCGAGCTCCCGGGCCCCGTGCTTCTGGAAATCAGTAATGAATTGCTTGTCCTTGATTCGTCCCGTGCGGATGAAATAGTCGAAGGCCTTGGCGATCGCCGTCTTCATCGGAGTGAACTCCATTCCGAGTTCCTCCCGAGCTTTCTGGTTGCTGAAACGGAAGTTCTTGGCCGTGTAGCGGATGCCGCCGCCCGTAATGGCAGGCTTCTTCTGCATTTTCCAGGCGCGCTGTTCGAGTATGTCGCCGATCGGCGCCATCGCATCCATGATCTTCGGTGACAGCCCGATGGGGTTGGTCTTGCGACCGACCGTCTCGGCCACGGTCTGCATGAATTCGCTCAGCTTGATGTTGGCATTCGTGAGGATATAGCGCTCACCGTTCTTGCCCTTCTTCTCGGCAAGCACGTGCCCGCGCGCTACGTCATCGACGTCCACGACGGAGAGGTAGTTGTCGGGAACCACGCGCGGCAGGGACTTGGCAGCACCTAGGAGCAGCTTCCCGGTCGGCGTGGGACCGATATCCCCCGCCCCGTAGGGCATGCCCGGGCAACAGAAGCTGATGTCGAGGCCATTACGGCAGAAAGTGAGCGCCTCCTGCTCGGAGAGCCACTTCGAGCGTGAATAGTCCATGTTCGCCGACCAGCAGTTGAACCGTGTTTCCTCGTTGTTCAGCCCGCCCGGCTCCATCCCGAGTGCTACAACCGACGATGTGTAGACGACCTTCTCAACGTTGTTGCGAAGCGCCTCCCACAGGAGGTTCATCGAGCCGATGCAGTTGACCTCGTACATGACTTCGGGCCGCGGCAACCAGTCGGTATAGATCGCCGCCAGGTGAAAGATGTGTGAGCTGCCCTTGACGGCTTTCTTGAGCGAATCGGGATCGGTGAGGTTGCCCTCGACGATCTCCACGTCCAGCTCTTTGAGGTTCTGGGTGTTCTCTCCGGGAAGGATCATCACCCGTACATCGCGCCCCTCTTTGAGAAGGAGCCGAACGATGTGCGACCCAATGAAGCCGGCGCCGCCGGTCACCAGGGTCTTCCCGCTGCTCTTTTTTGTGCTCTTTGTTGCTGCGCTCATTCGTTTGCTCACTCCTGGTTATTTTCTCTTCTTGAATTTTGGGTACAGGAATGCCGGATCAAAGAAGAAAGGCTTCTTGAGCACGGACTTGCGGTGGCTGAATGCCTCAAACGAGGCTTTCCCGTGGTAGGCGCCCATCCCGCTGGCTCCAACGCCGCCAAATGGCAGCTTCGGATTCACGATTTGCAGACCCGCATGGTTGATGCATACGCCGCCCGAACTCGTTCTGGCGATCACATCGCGCTCGACCGCGCGATTTTTGGTGAAGAGATAGAGCCCCAGAGGTTTGGGGCGCGCGTTGACGAACCGGATTGCCTGCTCAACTGACTCCACCGGCAGCACGGGCAAAATGGGCCCAAAGATCTCCTCCTGCATCACCGGGTCGTCCCCGCGCACATCACGCAAGATCGTCGGAGCAACGTAGTTGTCTGCAACGTCCACCTCGCCGCCAATCAGGATTCGCCCCGAACTGAGCATTCCCTTAAGCCGCTCAACGTGACGCTGATTCACGACCCTGCCAAACGCGCGGTTCTTCTGCGGCTCGGGTCCGTAGAAGTCGAGGAGCGTTTGCTTGAGGGCGCGCAACAGGTCTTCTTCAACTTCTTTTTCGACCAACACGTAGTCGGGGGCAACGCACGTCTGCCCCGCGTTGGCCCACTTGCCGAAGGAAATGCGCTTTGCGGTCGTTTGAATGTCTGCAGTCTTTTCTACAATGACGGGCGACTTGCCACCCAGTTCCAGCGTGACCGGGGTCAGGCTCTTCGCGGCTGCCTGCATCACACGGCTGCCGATTGCACCATTGCCAGTGTAAAATATGTGATCGAAATCAAGTTCAAGGAGCTCTTCGGCGATGTCCGCACCGCCTTCGACGACGTCCACATAATCGGGATCCAGATACTGAGGCAGCTTCTCCGCCAACATCCGCGACGTTGCGGGCGCGAGTTCCGAAGGTTTCAGGACGACGCAGTTGCCCGCAGCAAGAGCCCCGGCCAACGGAGTTATCGTGAGATGCAGCGGGTAGTTCCAGGCGCCGAAGATGAGCGCCACGCCCAGGGGCTCGCTGCGCACGTAGCTCCTTGCCGGGGCGAGCAGCAACGTCGTACCCACTCGCTCGTCACGCATCCAGCGCTTGAGGTTCCGCTTGTATTCGAGGATCTCCATTGCAGTGGGCGCGATCTCGCCCGTTGCATCGGCCTTGCTCTTGCTGAGGTCTTCGCGAAGAGCGGCCTGGATCGATTTCTGCTCTTTGTAGAGGAACTTCAGCAGACCGGTCAGCTGGCGCTGACGCCAGCGATAGCCCCGCGTGGTACCTTCATTGAACTTCGTTCGAAGTTCATCGACGATGGGCCCCAATCCACCGCAAGGATTCTCAATCGCAACTTCCATTGTTCGCTCCGGTGCGTATCGCCCAACTGATCCCATCTGAAAAACACGCTCGGGGGCGATGACGCATAGCAGCGTATTATGGAATTTCTATCGGATTCAAGATAAATCTGATACTACTTTTTACTTGGCAAAAAATAGGGGTTAACCTATTGATATGCCTAGAAGAATTCCGCAGCAAAAGCGCTCAAAACAGAAGGTCGATGCCATAATCCGACATACCCTTCGGATTATTGAAAACGAGGGGTATCCGCGGGCCACCACCGCGAGAATTGCCAAGGAAGCGGGGATCGGGCTGGCCTCCCTCTACGAGTATTTTGAAAACAGGGACGACATCATTCTCGCCGCCCTCGAACTCGAAGCGGCCGCAGTCTGGAGAGCGGTTGAGTCGGGACTCCTGAAGATCAATGAACTCGGACCGGTCGAGGGGCTGCGCTATGCCCTGCACGTGACAATGTCAGAGGTCACGCGCCGCGCGGGTAGCGTGCAGATTCTGCTCAGCAATTTTCCCGGTGTGATCCGGCATCCGGCAGTCGTCAAGCTCAACACCCGGCTTGAGGCAACCCTGCGATTTGTGCTGATCTCGATGAGCAATGGAACAGAGATTCAGAACCTTGATACCAAGGCCTTCCTGCTGACCAATACGGTGATGGGAATCTTTCTGGGTGTGGCGACAGGGTTGCCCGAGGGAGTCACCGAGGAAGATCTCATCGATGAGATTGTCACCGCGGCCCAAACCCTGCTGGGAATCCAGAAACCCGACTGAAAGGCCGGTTCAGGCGATCGCTTTGCTTTCCTTCAGGGAAGCAATCTCATCTGCCGAGAAGCCACACTCGCCCAGCACATCATCGGTTTGAGCCCCGGCCTTGCCCGGCGCTCCCTGAATGGCGCCCGGGGTTCTGGAAAACCGCGGGGCAGGTGCCGGCTGCGTAACTCCGCCAACTTCCACGAAGGTCTCACGCGCAATGTTGTGGGGGTGTTTGGGGGCTTCATCGAAGTTGAGCACCGGTGCAAAGCACGCATCGGTGCCCTCCATCAGCTCGCACCACTGATCGCGGGTCTTTCCCTTGAAGACGGCCACCAATTTTTCTTTGAGCTCTGGCCATTTGGGCGGGTTCATCTGGCCCTTAAAGGCAGGATCGGTGAGCTGCGCCTTCTCCATGAGCAATGCATAGAATTGTGGTTCGATAGAACCAATGGCCACCCATTTGCCGTCGGCACACTCGTAAGTCTCGTAAAAGTGCGCGCCGGTATCCAGAAGATTCGTCCCGCGCTTGTTGCTCCAGGTGCCCATGCCGTGAAAGCCGTACATCATGGCCATGAGCAGCGCCGAGCCGTCCGTCATGGCCGCATCAACCACCTGCCCCTTGCCGGATTTCTGGGCTTCGAGCAGCGCGGCAACGATACCCAAAGCGAGCAGCATCCCGCCGCCGCCAAAATCCCCCACCAGGTTGAGCGGCGGTACCGGTTTTTCACCGGCGCGCCCGATTGCATGCAGGGCACCGCTGAGCGCGATGTAGTTGATGTCATGGCCCGCGGCCTTCTCAATGGTACCGTGCTGGCCCCAGCCGGTCATGCGACCATAGACGAGCTTCTCGTTGCGCGCCTGGCAGACATCCGGCCCCAATCCGAGTTTCTCCATCACCCCGGGACGAAAGCCCTCGAACAGGGCGTCGCACTTCTCTGCCAATCGCAGCACGGTTTCTACGCCGTCGGGATTCTTGAGGTCCACGGCAATCGAGCGCCTCCCGCGGCTGAGCACGTCGAACTTGTTGCCGCTGCCGCGCGCGCTCGCGCGGTCCACGCGAATTACTTCCGCGCCCAGGTCGGAGAGAATCATTCCGCAAAACGGGCCGGGCCCGATGCCTGCAATTTCAAGAATTCGATAGCCTTCAAGTGGTCCCATCAATGTTGCTCCTCATGACTGTGCGGGCTAGGCCGCGCGCTCCAGACGTCGACGGGCAGTCTCGTATTCCTCGACAAATCGGCCGACCAGATCTTTCGTGCTCAACACGCGATCGATGGCACCGATCCCCTGCCCTGATCCCCAGATCTCTTTCCAGACTTTCGGCCCGCCCTTTGGCGCGGTTTTGATCGCGGCCTTTTCGCCCTGTCCCTTGGTTGTCAGTTCGCCGGGGTCCATGCCGGACCGCGTGATCGAGGGGAGCAGATAGTTCCCGTTCACCCCCGTAAAGTAGTCGGTATAGACGATGTCTCCGGAATCGCACTTTGTGATCATGGCCTTGTAGTCGTCCACGGCGTTGGCTTCCTCGGTAGCAATGAATGCCGAGCCGATATAGGCAAGATCAGCTCCGATTGCTTGCGCCGCCAGGATTGCGTGCCCCGATGCAATGCTACCCGAGAGGGCAAGCGGGCCGTCGAACCAGGTCCGAATTTCCTGGATCAGTGCAAATGGCGAGGTGACACCGCCATGGCCCCCGGCGCCCGCGGCGACCGCAACGAGGCCGTCCGCGCCCTTCTCGATGGCCTTTTTGGCAAACCTGTTATTGATGACATCATGCAACACGATGCCACCGTAAGAATGTACCGCCTCGTTGACTTCCTCCATCGCCCCCAGGGAAGTGATGACAATCGGCACCTTGTATTTCACGCACAGTTGCAAGTCTTCCTGCAAACGCTTGTTGGTCTTGGGGTTGACGATCAGGTTTACCGCATAGGCCGCATCCTGGCCGCCAAGTTCCTTATTGATTCGAACCAGCCATCGCTCGAATTCCCCCTCCCCGCGTGCATTGAGGGCCGGGAATGATCCGATCACTCCGGATTTGCACTGCTCGATCACCAGTTCGAGACCCGAAACGATGTACATCGGTGCCGCGATGACCGGAACCTTCAGATTTTTCTTGAGTACTGTCGGCAACTTCATTGATAGCTCCTATTTCCCCTTGAAAACGGGCTGGCGTTTCTTGAACAGGGCCCGGATCGCCTCCTGGGCGTCTTCGCTCCTCGCGCCGCGCTCGACAAAGAGATTCTCGGCGCAAAGCTGGGACTCCAGATCGATTCCCAGCCCCGCCCGACTTACCAGTTTCTTGATATGTCGCAGTGCCAGCGGCGCGGCAGACGCGATCTTTTTGCAGTATTCCATGAACGCGTCTTCGAAGCCCTCGGCATCCACCACCTCGCCGATTAGACCGACCTTGAGCGCTGCCTGCGCATCAAGAGTCTTCTGTTCCAGCAGGAATCGCATCGCCTGCTCATGCCCAATGGCCTGGGGCAGCGTCCACGAAAGCCCCGCATCCGGAGAAAGCCCTACGCGGGCATATCCGGGGTTGAAGGTCGCGGACGAGCTGGCGATCCGCATGTCCGCCAGCATGGCCAGGGCCACGCCGCCACCGACTGCGAGCCCATTGATACCCGCGATTACCGGTTTGTCGCACTCCACGCGAATTGCGAGCGCAAGCCGCCCGACGAATCCCAGATCGTCGAGCTTGTCGCGCTTGAAGTCGGAAGCTTTGCTGTCGCCCAGGTCAGCACCAGCACAGAACCCACGCCCTGCGCCGGTTATACCCACAACCCGCACTTCTTCATCATGGGTTGCCGCCTGAACAGCCTCGATCAGAGCCTTGAGCAACTCTGCGTTGATGCCGTTCATCTTGTCCGGGCGATTGAGACGCAGCACGCGCACCCCCTCGCTCGTTTCCTGTAGGATCACCGGGTCAGAACTGGCCATTTGTCATGCTTTCATTTGTATCGAAGTCCGGACAGATGCCTTAGCGATGGCCTTGTGCATCGTCGATCTTGATAATCGCGCCGGTCACGCACTCGGATGATGGCGAAACCAGAAAGAGCAGCGTGCTGTCCATTTGAGCCGGATGGCAGATTCGCTTTCTGGGGTATGCCCCGGATATGTCTCCGACCCTCTCGATCAGGCCGTCGAGCATTTCCGTCGAAAATGCGCCGGGCGCAATGCAGTTGACGTTGATTCCAAACCTCGCCCATTCCAGCGCCAGCACTTCGGTCATCCGTGCAACGCCGGCCTTGGTGGTCGAGTAGAGTGAAACAGCGGACTGCGGTCCCGCGTCAAATGCCGCAATCGAAGAAATATTCACGATGCGACCGGGCAGTTTCATTTCCATGAGCCGGCGGGCAATTTCACAAGAGAGGATGTAGGGCCCCTTGAGGTTGACATCGACCAGGTTGTCGATGAGCTCGTCCGACATCTTGGTCGCCCGCTGGGCATCGGGGACGCCCGCATTGTTCACAAGAATCGTAATCGGGCCGAGCTTTTCCTCGGCAGCAGCCACCACAGAGCGGATGCTCTCACGGTCCATCATGTCCAGGCGAAACGGCTCGCAGGCTCCGCCGTCGTCGCGAATTTCCTTGGCCAGGCTTTCGAGCCTTTCCACCCGGCGGCCGGTCAAAATCACTTTTGCCCCACACTTTGCCAGCACCCGGGCAAAGCGATTCCCCAGACCCGAGGTCGTGCCGGTAACCATTGCGACCTGATCGGAGAGATCGAGCGAGAAATTGGGAGTTGAATACTCGTTCACTGCTGTTCCTGTTCCTTAGGACTCTACGAATACTTGTTCGAGGTCCACTTTTCTGATCTTGCCCGCATCGTTCTTGGGCAGTTTTTCAATGAATTTGACCGCCTTGGGCAGTTTGAAGCCATAGAGCCCCTTGTCCTTGCAATAGGCGATCACTTCGTCTGTTGGAATTTCGTTGCCATCCACGCTCTGGATAATTGCGCCGGGCACTTCGCCCAGATCCTCATCCGGCACCTTGACCACCGCCACGTCCATAATGTTGGGATGAGTCTTCAGCACCTCTTCGATTTCCGGCGGGAAGATGTTGACGCCTCCGGAGATGATC
This sequence comes from Chrysiogenia bacterium, assembly GCA_020434085.1. Lineage (NCBI taxonomy): Bacteria > Pseudomonadati > Chrysiogenota > Chrysiogenia > Chrysiogenia bacterium. The sequence goes on from JAGRBM010000321.1 coordinate 18,051, forward strand.
ATGTCCTTGCTGCGGGACGTGAGATAGAGGTAGCCATCCTCGTCGAAGTAGCCCAGGCAACCGTCGTCGTACCAGTAGAGCCCGTCGACCTCGGTAAAGGCGTTGTCCATTTCATTGGAGTTGCCATACTGCACGCGATACATGCGAATATTGCGCACCAGGACGTGTCCGACCTCGCCGGGCTTGCACCAGCGCCGTTCATCGGGGTCGTAGATCCGGCAGACCGACCCAGAGGGCTTGCCAACACTCTTGTAACGCTGCGGATTCGCCTCGTAGTCCTCGGGCGTGAGGACTGTGATGATCGCCGCCTCGGAAGAGCCGTAATATTCGTGAAAGACGTTGCCCTTGGCACCCTGTTTCTTGAACAGTGCGTTGATGTCCCGCTTGACATAGTCCGGACAGGGCGCGGCCGCGCACAGAATCACCTTCATGCTGGAAAGGTCGTATTTGTTCGTGATCTCATCGGGAAGTTTCAACACCCGCTCCAGCATCGTTGGCGCGACGAAGGTGTAATTTACCTTCTCCTTCTCAATGAGCTTCAGGAATTCCTCGGCATCAAACTTGCGCATCGGCACAATTGTGCTGCCGAAAAAGAGCGGCAATACCGCGGTCTGGGGCCCTGCGTGATAGAGGGGGCCCGGTATCATGGAGACGATTGGTCCGGGAATTGACCAGAATCCCAGGCGGGCAAGGCCGCCCACGAGCTTTGCCTGCAATGACTTGAGACTTGCCGCGTCCATCCCCTTCATTCTGGGATTGTTTTTGCCCTTCGCCCCCGCTTCGGTGACGAACTTGGGCACACCGGTCGACCCGCCACTGAATGGCATGACAGGCAAACCGACACTGCCGGAAAGTGCCGCCGGGAGTGCGGGTTTCGCGCCCTGCAGCAGAGAATCCAAAGTGCAGTAGTGGGCCGACAGGTCCCCGGGCCCAGTACACACGAGCGTCGGGCTGGACTCGAGTTTCGGCTCCATTTCCTTGACGACGTCGATGAACTCGGGCGA
>JAGRBM010000322.1 GCA_020434085.1 Chrysiogenia bacterium
AGTGATCTCGCACTGCTCGATGCATCGAAACTCGCGCTTCAGGTCGACTACCCCGAAGAGGCCCCGAGCCTCGACCCCGCCGACCGGCTCGAACTGCAGGAGCGCGAGCTCGAGCTCGGTTTGAAGAGCATCGTGGACATTTATCGCGAGCGAAACCCCGACGCGGCCGGATGGAGCGAGGCGCAAGTTCTCGAGACCCTGCGCGCCAATGCCGAGCTGAACACGCAGCTTCGTTAACCCTCAGCAACCAACGCAATGAAGCAGGGGCGGCGCCCGCATCGCCCCAAGGGAGTCGTACGTCTTGAAAGAATCCCACAAAGAGTCGCAGCCCGGCGAAAGCCCGAAGGGCATCCAGCTCGAAGACCTCAGCAATGAGGAGTTCAACCGCCTGTTCGGCAAAGTCTTCGGCAAGATCAAGCAAGCCGCCGGGCTCGATCCCCAGGCGCCCGACGAGGAGCTCTACGAGCAGCTCCGCGGCAGCCAGCAGGCGCAGAAATCGCAGCAGCAGCTCTCCGGCGAACTCGAAAAACTTCGCGCCAGCAACGCGCGCTCGCGCGAGGCGGCCGGGCGTATCTTCAAGGCGCTCGTCTCGCGCCTTCCCGAGCCCGTGCGCGAGAGCGCGCCCGATCCCGAGAGTGAGGACCTCTCGGCCATCGGGCAGTGGTCGGAGCTGGCCGCGCGCATGAGTGATGCGAAAGGGATGGCACTTCCCAAGTCCCTCGACAGTTCCCGAAGCGGCGGTGCCCCCCAGGCGAGCGATGCCGAGACCTGGCTGCGGCTGATGAACGACTCCAGCGCGGCACGCCAGTTCAAGCGCGCTCACCCCGACGAGTGGCGCCGCCTGGTCCAACGGTTCGGCGGTCATCCGGTTTCCAGGGTTCGACAACTCATTTCCAGATAAGACAAGGAGTACTCAAAAATGCCCAGTACGCAGATTTCCGACATCATCGATCCCGAGATCCTCACCCAGCAGGTCTCGGCCCGTTTCCCCGACAAGATCCGCCTGGCCGAGGCCGGCGCGGTGCAGCTCAGCAGCGACATCGCCGGCATCCAGCGCGGCGGCACCATGGTGAAGATTCCCCGCTGGAATCGCATCGGCGACTTCGAACGCAAGGTCGAAGGCAGCGGTTTCTCGGTCCAGAAGATCGACGCCGTCGAAGAGCTCGGCGTCGTCGTGCGTCGCGGCGCCGCCTACGGCGTCGAGGACACCGCCTCACTCGTGAGCCTGGCCGATCCCATGGCCGAGATCGCCGCGCAGATCGCCGAAAAGGCCGCGCGCGAGGTGCACGACACGCTCATCAACGTGCTCGTGGGCGCCACGCCCGTGGGCAACACCTCCGATCAGGCCGCGGCCACCGGTACGAAAGTCAACATCACCGGCGACATCGTGCGTGACGCACTCATTCGTCTGGGCGACCAGTTCGAAGACCTCGCCGCGGTGGTCATGCACTCGCACGTGTTCTTCGATGCGCACAAGGCCGGGCTCATCACCTACGCCGATCAGGGCGAGGACGCCACCTCGCTCAACCTGCGCATGGGGCAGCAGCCCTACCTGTTCGGCCGTCCGGTGTTCGTCTCCGACAAGGTGCTGCTCGACACCGCGGGCGACAATCACGTCTACGACACCTACTTCCTCGGGCGCGGCGCGCTGATGGTTGCCTACCAGCGTGATCTGCTCGTCGAGGTCGACCGCGACATTCTGGTCAAGGAAGACGTCATCAGCGCCGACGTTCACTACGTCCCGCACCTGCTGGGCGTGGGCTGGAACGTGGCTACGACCAACCCGGCCAACACCGACCTGGCCACCGACACCAACTGGGCCCTCAAGGTTCAGGAGGCCCGGTCGGTCAAGGCGGTGCGGCTTACCACCAACTCCGACTTTGCCGTCGGCGAATAACCAGCCCTTCACACCCCCTCCCGGGGCGGCCCGCCGCGGCGGGCCGCCCCGGTTCCCTCCCTTTTGTGAGGAAGGAGGCGCCCGATGGCGCAGCAAGTAAGCACCGCGCTGCTTTTGAAGCGTGACCCCAACCTCGGCGAGCGCTGGCCCTCGGTCCAGAGTTCCTGGCTCGAACAGATCGAGACGGCCCTGGCCGATCTCAGGCGCGACCTGCGTCTTCGCGGATTCGAGTGGGAGTTTTTCGTCGGATTCGATTCGGGAAGCAGCGCCGCCGAAAACTACGACGGCAGCAACGAAGAACTCAACGACCTGCACGAGGCCAAAGCCCTCGAAGTGATCTACCGCGTGTGCTCACGAAGCGAACCCGAGCGCTGGAGCGTGCTGGCCGAGAAGTTCGAAAACCTCTACGGCGCGCTGCTCGATCGCTACGCGGGGATCGAACCACCCGGTGGCTTCACGACCTACGACGTGGACGGCTCGGGCGTTGTCGAGGAAAACGAGCAGCGTGAGCAAAGCGCGAAGCCGCCCATCCATTTGTAGGGGCGAGGTCTACTCGCCCAATGCCTTTGAAGAGAGGGCGGGCCAACCCCGCCCCTGCGTTTCTGATAGGAGGAAGCATGTCTCATCCCATCATTACCGACCTGCGGGCCATGACCCGCGCGATCATCCCGCGTCTTCGCGACGCCGGTCAGGACGCTGCCCTGGGGGACGAACCCCTGGGCGTGGCGGGCGATGCATTCGACGTGCTCTTCGTTCGGCTGCTTGAGGCCCCCGCGAAGAGTCGCAGTGGCGGCACCTACAAGGCACTGCGCGCGGCAACCTTCGAGCTGCGCATCGTCTACGACGCCGCCGGTAAAGCCGAGGCCACCTCGTCCCAGGCGATGGAAGACGCCGAAGCCCTGCTGGTCGGCATGCCCGATGAGGCGCGCATCCCGCCGGCATCAGCCATCCAGCACGTGCGCTTTCTCTCGGCCCAGATCGATCGCAAGAGGCGTGAGGAGTGGATGCTCCACGCCGAGCTCGACGTGCTCTACGTGCAGAGCTGAGCTCGCATCCCCCGGAGTTGTCATTCTGAGCGAAGCGAAGAATCGGTTTCGAATCGGCGTTGGCCTTCGACAACGCGATCCTTCGCTTCGCTCAGGGTGACAGCGCTTGGAATATCCACAGCAGACTCAACGCGGGTTTCACCCCGCGTTTTCTTTTTCAAGGAGAAACACATGTCCAGTCAGACGAGCAAGGACGTCTACGCCGCCGAAGGGTGCAAGGTCACCTTTGGCGGCGTGGACCTGGGATTCACAAGCGACGGCGGGAGCATCTCGCACGAGGTGTCGGCCGTCGACCTGGTGCACGACGCACGGGGCGAGCACCCGGTCGATGCGCTCACCCGCGGCGTGCGCGCCGAGGTGACGCTCAACTTCGTCAAGTGGGACCAGGCGGTATGGGCCAAACTCCTACCACTCTCGCAGCAGACGGTGGGCGCCGGCGGTGACTCGAAGATCGAGGTTTTCGCCGACGTGGGAAGCTCGCTCTACGACCTGAGTGAGGCGCTGGTGATCCACCCCAATGCGCTTCCCGACACGGATGAGACCTTCGACGTGCGGCTGGCCAAAGCCTTCCCGCTGCCCTTCGAGCTGCCCTACGGCAATGACCAGGCGGTCTTCAGCGTCACCTTTCGCGTCTTCCCCGACCAGAGCAGCGGCCTGCTGATGACCATCGGCGATCCGAGCGTCGTCGCGGCCTAAAGGAAACACGATGCCCAGTTTCGACTATGCGGCAATCGATACCGCGATCACCATCACCCTCAAAGAGCGCAGCTACTGCATCGAGGAACCCTCGGTGCTGCAACTGGCCCGCATCGCCTCTCTTGCGGGCGAGGGCGAGAGCGATCTCGAAGAACGGAGCCGGCGGCTGCTTGGCACGATCCGGGAAATCGTTCCGGACATCACCGACGCGGACCTTCGCTTCCTCCTCATCCCCCGCGTGCTGGCCCGCTTTCTTCGTGATCTCTCGGGAAACGGGGACCGGGGGTAGAGCAAGGGCTCTACCCCCTGGCCCTCCTTGCGCGTGCCTTTGGGTGGTCGCATGGGCAGATGCTCGCCATGCCGGCCTCGCTGCTGGGCGCCTACGCGCGCCTGGCGCGGCGGCTGCAGGCGGAGGAAATGCTCTGCGAGCTCGATAACGCGATGAGCGTGCAAGCGACCATCCACCGCGGCGAACACGGGCGCAATCACTACGCCGAGCGGCGGCGCACATTGGAGCGCGGCGCACGCGGGGAGGGCGGGTCCGGCTCGTCCCTGGCGGCGCTGGTGCGCGCGCACCTTTCCCGCGCGCAGCCCGATTTGCTGGCCCATTTTGAGAAGGAACCAACCCATGGCTGATTTCGAACGGGAACTCGGTGACAAGCTTTCCGGCGAGGCCGATGCCATCGCCGGTGTTTTCCGTGACTTTTCGCGGGAGCTCGCTGCTCGCTTTGACCAGGTCCTCGTTCCTGTGCGTAACAGGCGCGGGGAGATCGACGAGAGCAAGAGCCCCATCGACACCGCGTTCTTTGGTTTTGCCGACGCCGTGCGAAACGAATCGGGCGCACTCGAGGGCGTGGACGTCACGCTCGGGCGCATTCACAAGCGCTTCAAGGAGCTGCGAAAAGAGGCGCTTGAGGCCAGGACCGCTGTCGACTTCTTCGGCGTGGGCGCCAGCCAGGTGCTCGGTCGCTCCCTTACGGGCACGGCCGAGGGGCTCGCCGACGCCTTCGCCGACCTGGGAAAGACCGGCAAGCTCTCCATGAGTACCATCGGCGAAGCGGTGCGCAAGGCCGTCGGCGTGCAGCTTCAGGAAATCGGCGCGTTGGCCCTGACGCGTTCGCTCTTCGAGCTGGCGTCGGGCTTCGCAACGCTCTTTCTCAATCCTGCCGAATCGGCGGGTCACTTCCAGGCTGCTGCGCTCTTTGCCGCCATCGGCACCGGCGCGGCCGTCGCCGGCGGGGCCATCGCAGGCGGCGCCGCACCGAGCGGCTCCAACGGACGCATCGGCGCAGAGGGACAGATCGACGCCGAAGATACCCGGCCGCGCGGCTCTCTGGAAATCAACATCACCAACCACGGCACGCTGACCGAAAATGTCGGCGACATCATCGTCGAGAGCATCCGCAACGCGGTCGATGATGATCGCCTCGTCCTGCGCAGCGATACGGGCCGCGTTTCCGCAGCCTGAGTGAAGTGAGGAACCATGTCTGTACGTCCCCTGCTCAAAGCACGCTTTGTTCCCCCGCTGACGCTGAGCGCAAGCAACGCGATCCCTTTTTCCTGGGATGGTGATGATTACAGCGCGAGCGTTCCCGGCGGTCGCTACCTGCCGCATG
>JAGRBM010000323.1 GCA_020434085.1 Chrysiogenia bacterium
AGGCGTATGACGAGTCCTCCATCAAGGTCCTCGAAGATCTTGATGCCGTGCGCACCCGCCCGGGCATGTACATCGGCGACCCTGAAGACGGTTCGGGTCTCCATCACTGCATCTGGGAAGTGGTCGACAACGCCATTGACGAGGCGATCGGCGGCTACGCCGACCAGGTCGATGTCGTCATTCATTCTGACAATTCCGTCACTGTGGCAGACAACGGGCGCGGCATTCCCGTGGGCAAACACCCGGAGATGGGCATCCCCACCTGCGAAGTGGTGATGACCGTGCTGCACGCCGGCGGAAAGTTCGATCACAACTCCTATAAGGTCTCCGGCGGCCTGCACGGCGTGGGCGTTTCGTGCGTAAACTTCCTCTCGGAGTTTTTGAAGCTGGAGATCAAACGCGACGGCAAGGTCTACACCCAGTCCTTCAAGAAGGGTGTTGTCGCCTCCAAGCTCGAAGAAATCGGCGTGACGGAAAAGACCGGCACGAAGGTTACATTCAAGCCCGACCCGAGCATCTTCACCATCACCGAATTCGATCACGCCACGGTGGTGCAACGCCTTCGCCAGCTTGCGTTTCTCAATCGCGGCATCGTCATCAACTTTGCCGATGAACGCAGCGGCAAAAGCGAAATTTTCAATTATCCGGGCGGTCTCAAGACCTTCGTCGAGTATCTGAACAAGGGGCGCACGGTGCTTCATGGTGAGCCCGTGCACTTCGTGCAGGAGCGCGACGACGGAATCATCGTGGAAATCGCGCTGGCCTACAACGATTCCTATAACGAGATGATGTTGTGCTTTACCAATAACATCTTCAATCGCGACGGCGGATCGCACCTGACGGGTTTCAAGAAATCCCTGACGCGAACGATCACGACGTACGCGACCAAAGAGAAGATCGCCGAAAAAATTAAAGCGCAGCTCAGCGGTGACGACGTGCGCGAGGGCCTCACTGCGGTGATCTCGGTGAAGATGCCCGACCCCAAGTTCTCCTCACAGACCAAGGACAAGCTGGTTTCTTCGGAAATCGCAGGCATTGTCGAATCGACGGTGAATGAGAAATTTGGCGAGTTTCTCGAGCAGAATCCGGGCGAAGCCAAGAAGATTGTGGGCAAGTGTTACGAAGCCGCTGCCGCCCGCGAAGCCGCGCGACGCGCGCGCGAGCTGACCCGTCGCAAAGGCGCGCTCGATATTTCGAGTCTGCCGGGCAAGCTGGCCGATTGCCAGGAACGCGACCCCAAGCTCTGCGAAATCTTCCTCGTCGAGGGCGATTCGGCAGGCGGCTCGGCCAAGCAGGGGCGCGACCGCAAGACCCAGGCGATCCTTCCGCTCAAAGGCAAGATTCTCAACGTCGAGAAAGCGCGCTTCGACAAGATGCTCAGCTCTGATGAAATCGGCACCATGATTACCGCCATGGGCACGGGCATCGGCGCCGATGAATTCAATCCCGAAAAGCTGCGCTACCACAAGGTCATTCTGATGACCGACGCCGATGTGGACGGCTCGCACATTCGCACGCTGCTGCTCACGTTCCTGTATCGCCACATGACGGCGATCGTCGATGCCGGCCATGTCTACATCGCCCAGCCGCCGCTCTACAAAGTGAAAAAGGGCAAGAAAGAACGCTACATCCAGACCGATGCCGAGCTCGAAGACTACCTGCTCGACCTGGGACTGGAGGGCTACGTGCTCACCGGACAGAAGGGCAGCAAGAGCCTCGAAGGCAACGAGCTCAAGCGGCTCGTGCGGGCCGCGTCCCAGTACGACTCAATTCTCGAGCGCCTGGAGCGCCGCCACCTCGACCCGCGCGTCGTTCATGCCTTTGTTGCCGTGACCGAATCGGTGGACGCCGTCGATCCGGCGACTTTCAAGGACGAACCCAGGGCCGAAGAAGTTCTCGTCTCCATCGTCAAGCACCTGAAAAAATCTGCGCCCGATGCCGAGCCGATCGATCCGTATCTGCCACTCGATGAAGAGCACGGCACCTACGCCTTCAAGCTGGTGACCCAGTACAAGAACACCCGCTACGAGAGCGTGCTCGACCAGCTCTTCTTCGAGCTGCCCGACTACCGCCAGCTCCACGAGCTGCATGGCCACCTCGACCAGGCCGGATCGGCGCCCTATGTGCTCACCAAGGGCGATGAAAAGCGCGAGTTCAAGTTAGTGCGCGATGTGAAGGAATTCCTGCTCGCCGAGGCGAAGAAGGGCTTTACGATTCAGCGCTACAAGGGACTTGGCGAGATGAACCCCGACCAGCTCTGGGAAACCACGATGGATCCCGATCATCGCCAGCTTTTGCAGGTCACGATCGACGACGCCGCCGAGGCCGACCAGATTTTTTCCATCCTCATGGGAGACCAGGTCGAACCCCGCAAGGAATTCATCACCCAGCACGCCCTGGAAGTGCGCGAGCTGGATATTTAGTTCGTCGCAACATCCGATGCCGTGAGCAAATCACGTAAAAAGAAACTAGGACGCAAACAGCAGGAAAACCCTGCTGCCAATGGGCGCTTTTTCGGAATCGTTGCGCTCGCCTGCGCCGGGGTGTTCGGGCTCAGCTACTACCTCTTCATTCCCGGAACGCACAATCCCAAGCGCGCCAAGGTGCAGTTTCTTGCGCCCGAAAAGCCGGCACCAAGGCCCAGGGCACCATCGAAAGCGCAGCAGCCTGAAGCGGACAAGCCGCTACGCGATCAGGGCTCGCCCATCAATGCTGTGCCGCCGGAAAACAAGGTGGACGCCCATCGCAACTGGCCCCCGTTTTTTGACACGCTTCCCGATCAACCGGTCACGCTGGAAAGCACGGACGCCTATCTGCAGTTCGCGCGGGGAATCAAGCTGCTCGAGAAAGCACAGATGCCCGAGGCGCGCGCCCACCTGGCCCGGGCGGTGGAACTCTCCCCGCAAACGGGCAGCTATCATGCCTGGTATGCCTACGTCCTCTACCTGACCACCCACATGGAAGAGGGCGAGCGGCACATGCTCAAGGCCAGGGAACTCGGCTACGACGACCCGCTCGTCTATCAGTACCTCAACATGATTCTTCCGCCGCCCGCGCCCGATGAAGCGGCGAAGAAATTGCTCGAAGAAGAGAAGAACAAGAATCCGAATTAGGCGCACCTGCGTACATGGCAGGAAGAAGAGCGATCCAGCAGCAATGTTATCCCTCGTTCGGGATGACATTCACAAACGACGAATAAAAAAGCCCCGGAAGCGCGAGCTTCCGGGGCTTTGCTTTTGAATGATTTGCTAGCGGCTCAGTTCTTTTCGCGAAGGGCTGCCTGCGCGGCGGCAAGGCGCGCGATGGGAACGCGGAAGGGGGAGCAGGAGACGTAGTCAAAGCCGTTCTCGTGGCAGAACGCGACCGAGCTGGGCTCGCCGCCGTGCTCGCCGCAGATTCCGACCTTGAGATCGCTGCGCACGCTGCGTCCGTCGCTCACGGCGATTTTGATGAGGCGTCCCACGCCTGCCTGGTCGAGAACGGCGAACGGCTCCTTGAGCAGGATGCCGCGCTCGAGATACCGCGGCAGGAAGCGCCCGGCATCGTCGCGCGAGAGACCGAAGGTCGTTTGTGTCAGATCATTGGTGCCAAAGCTGAAGAATTCGGCGTGTTCGGCGATCTGGTCGGCGGTGAGGGCTGCGCGCGGCAGCTCGATCATCGTTCCGACCAGATACTTGATCTCGAGCTTCTGCTCTTCCATCACGCGCCTGGCAACGCCGTCGATGACGTCCTTGACCTTGCTGAGTTCCTTGGCCTCGGACACGAGCGGGACCATGATTTCGGGCGTGATGGTCAGGCCCTTTTCCTTCTTGAGCTCGCAGACGGCCTCGATGATGGCGCGCGTCTGCATCTCGGCGATCTCGGGATAGAGAATCGCCAGGCGGCAGCCGCGGAAGCCGAGCATCGGGTTGGACTCGCCGAGTTCGTCGCGGCGATGACGAAGCTGGGAGACCGGGCGGCCGGTTGCGATAGAGAGGTCTTCGAGTTCCGCGTCCGAATGGGGCAGGAACTCATGGAGCGGCGGATCGAGCAGGCGGATTGTCACCGGGTAGGGCTCCATCGCCTCGAAAATTCCCTTGAAGTCCTCGCGCTGCATGGGGAGCAGCTTCTCAAGCGCGGCGCGGCGGTCCTCGCCGGATTCGGCAAGAATCATCTCACGCATGGCGCCGATGCGCTTTTCTTCGAAGAACATGTGCTCGGTGCGGCAAAGGCCAATGCCCTCGGCGCCGAATTTGCGCGCGACTTCCGTGTCGTGAGGCGTGTCG
>JAGRBM010000324.1 GCA_020434085.1 Chrysiogenia bacterium
ACCGAGCAGCTCAAACCTGAAATCGATTCGATCGACAAGGTGCTCTTTGCGCGCCTGAGCGAAGATGAACGCAATACCCTGGCACAGCTTCTGACGAAGATGAGCCGTGGAATCGTCGGCTGAGACCGGCACAAGGCGGAGTGATGATGAGTGGGAAGCACATTGGGAAGATTCTTCTGGTAGCCGCAGCGTTGCTGGCAAGCATGGGAGCGCGCGCGGCCAGCGCCGAGGAACTGCTGGGCAACGAACAGTTCTCGCTCAAGGTAAATGGCGTCGTGCGCAACTTCGTCACCGCCGATTTCAACGGCGACAAGCTCCGCGACGTGATCGTCACCCACATCGTGCTCGACGAAGAAAAGCGCACCAGCGAGCGGTACTTCTCGCTGTTCCTCCAGACCGACAAGGGCTTTGGTGAAGCGCCCAACCAGACCTGGGCGGCCCCCAAGGAAGCGGTCGGCATCGACGTTGCCAACTTCGACCTGAGCGACGAGGGCCCGGAACTGGGCTACGTGGCCAGCGGCGGCGTCTACTACTTCAAATTCGACAAGAACAAGTTCATCGAGTCGCCAACGCGCCTCTTCACCGCCTCGACGATTTTTCGCACGCCCGATCCCCATGGGGTCGTGGTCGTCACCATTGCCGAGGACTTCGATCACGACGGCCAGGACGAGATCATCGTCTACGATTTCGACCAGACCTATATCTACCGCGCCGTCAAGGACGACAAGGGCGCCGAGTGGCGACTCTCGGGGATCTATCCCACCCCGCTTCGCGCGCGGGTGAGCAGCTACTGGGAAAACGACATCCTGCTCTCGCGTATCGAGCAGAACTCGACGCGCATGGAGTTCATGCTGCCCGAGATCATGCAGGCCGACTTCGACGGCGACGGGCAGCTCGACATCTTCCTGCCCCGCGACGACCGGGTCTACATCTACCAGCGGGATAAAGACGGCAAGATCAAGGACACGCCCACGCTCATCGATTTCGGCGTGTTCCCCCTCTATCAGGGAATGCGCCACGGGTCGATTCCCGCCATCACGCGCCTGTATCCGGCGGACTTCAACGGCGACGGGCTGGCCGACATCATCATTTCCCGCCTGACAGTGGTGAACCTGGCCGACCAGGAACTGCAGTCGGATTTCTTCGTGTTCATCAACAAGGGCGGCAAGTACGGTGAGCGCCCCGACGAGACGATGAAGTTCGAAGGCTTTATCGAAAAGCCGCTCATCGCCGACTTCAACGGCGACGGGCGTGACGACATTGCGGTGCAGCAGTTCGAATTCGGCTTTGCCCAGCTCGTGCGTCTCGTGCTCTTCCAGAGCGTCCGCATCACCTACAAGACGTTCTACTCGACTGAAGCCGGCCTGCACGCCAAGGATCCGAGCGAAGAGCGGGACCTGCCCTTCGACTTCGATCTGAGCCAGCAGAGCGCCAACCTGCTCACCGCCTTTTCCGTGTATGCCGATTTCGACGGAGATCGCAGGCTCGACCTCCTGCAGGCATCCAATCCCGGCAGCTACGAGATTCTGCTGAGCACGGATAAGGAATGGGCGGAGAAGTCCGTGGAGATCCAAACCCATTCGAGCTTCTTCACCTTCCCCGAGGACCTCAACGGCGACGGGCGTGACGATCTGCTGATCCGCTACGCCAATCAGGGCCCGCTCGATTCGCTCGTCCGCGTGGTGCTCATGAAGAACGCCAAAGAAAACAGCGGCACACGCGACTAGCCCGAACATCCCGGAAGGAGCCCGCGATATGGGCGGACGTTACCTTGAAGACTTCGAGGTCGGTGCGATCTATCGGCACTGGCCAGGGCGCACCATCAGCGAAGCCGACGACACTTGGTTTACGCTGCTGACCATGAACACCCACCCGCTGCACTTCGACGCCTACTTCGGATCGAAGACCCAGCACGGCCAGCGGCTGGTCAACGGAACCCTCGTCTTCTCCATCGTCGTGGGAATGAGCGTCTCGGACATCTCCGAGAAGTGCATTGCCAACCTCGAATACGAAAAAGTCCTCCATCTGGGGCCCACCTTCCACGGCGATACGATCTATGCCGAGACCGAGGTGCTGGAAATCACCCCCTCGAAATCGAAGAACGATCGGGGCATCGTCTACGTCGAAACCCGGGCCTGGAACCAGAAGAGTGAGAAGGTGATGAGCCTGCGCCGAAGGGTCCTGGTACCCGTCCGACCGGCCACCGAGCCCGACCCCTATCCGCCCAATCCCTTTTCGGCAAAATAGGGCGCAAAACTGCCCAAATACCCGATTTTTCTTGGGTTTTTACTCCCCTGCGAGGGGCTTTGCGGCCCCCGTACGCTGTGCTAGTGTGGCGCCTCCCAAGGTGCGGAGAGCAGCGAGTTAACCTCCTGAAATTCGTGGGGAAACCTAGGGACAGGCGCTTTTTCTGCGCCGGTGAGGGCGCTTCCACTGGTGTGTTTTTGACACGCCGCATCCACTAAGATTGGAAGCCCTTCGGGGATGTGCGGGCCGTTCAGGCTGCCGCCCCAACCCAGCGCGTCGCTTGGGCCTTGCCGAGCCGACAGTGCCCAGCAGAACGCAAGTTCGAGCGGCGCTGCGAGCAAGCCCCGGAGAAGGCGGATGCGCTTGATCTGCAACCGGATTTGAATGCACCACCGGGCCAGCACGCCCCGCATTGTCGCCGCCTGAAACGGCCACGACATCGGCGGGGTGAGGCCGGCCGGGGAGAGAGAGCAGTGACCATGAGTGGAACACGACGCCAGGCACAGGGCCTCTATCATCCGAGCTTCGAACGCGATAGCTGCGGCGTGGGCTTTGTCGCCAACATCAAGAACAAGCGCTCCCATCAGATCGTGCGCCAGGGCCTCGAAATCCTGGACAATCTGGAACACCGCGGCGCCTGCGGCTGCGAGCCCAACACCGGCGACGGCGCGGGAATCCTGCTTCAGATTCCCCACGAGTTCTTTGCCAAGGTCTGCCCGGAATCGCACATCGAGCTTCCCGAGGCGGGCCACTACGGCGTTGCCCTGGTTTACCTCCCGCAAATCGCGACCGAGCGCAATCAGGTCGAGGAGTGGTTCGAGCAGGCCGTGCGCGACAACGGCCAGCGCTTCCTTGGCTGGCGCGACGTGCCGCTCAATCTGGAAAAGGCCGACCTGGGCCAGACCGCCGATTCCTGTCGCCCCCATGTGCGCCAGGCCTTCGTCGGTCGCAGCGACGATATCACCGATGAGCTCGCTTTCGAGCGCAAGCTCTACGTCATCCGCCGCACGGTGGAAAAACGCGTCGAGGAAGCCGGCAAGAGCGGCATGCACCAGAGCGAGTATTTCTACGTGCCGAGCTTCTCGTGCCGAACCATTGTGTACAAGGGCATGCTGACCACCAGCCAGGTCGACCCTTTCTATCCCGATCTGGCCGACGAGGACATGACCAGCGCCATCGCGCTCGTCCACTCGCGCTTCAGCACGAACACCTTCCCCTCGTGGGAACTGGCCCAGCCCTTCCGCATGCTGGCCCACAACGGCGAGATCAACACGCTTCGCGGCAACATTAACTGGATGCGCGCGCGTGAGGGTCTGTTTGAGAGCGAGCTGTTCGGCAAGGACATCAAGAAGGTGACGCCCGTCCTCAAGGAGGGCGCCTCCGATACGGCAACCTTCGACCAGGCGCTCGAGCTCCTGACGCTGGCAGGCCGCGACCTGCCCCATGCCGTGATGATGATGGTGCCCGAGGCCTGGGAAAATCACGAGAGCATGAGTGCCGAGCGTCGCAGCTTCTACCAGTTCCATGCCTCGCTCATGGAGGCTTGGGACGGCCCGGCGTCCATCGCGTTCACCGACGGCCGCTACATCGGCGCGGTGCTCGACCGCAACGGCCTTCGTCCCTCGCGCTACGTGGTGACCAAGGACGACCTGTGCGTCATGGCATCCGAGGTCGGCGTGCTCGACATCGCCCCCGAGCGGGTCGAAAAGAAGGGCCGACTTGAGCCGGGCCGCATGTTCCTGATCGACCTGATCGAGGGCCGCATCATCGGTGACGAGGAGCTCAAGAGCCGCTACGCATCGGCCGAGCCCTATGGCGACTACCTCAAGAACATCACCCCGCTCGAGGACCTGCCCGAAGCGGCCAAGGTTCCCGAGCCCGATCACGACACGGTCGTCGCGCGCCAGCAGGCCTTCGGTTACACCGTGGAAGATCGCAAGATCCTCATCGCCCCGGCCGCCCGCGACGGGCAGGAACCGCTGGGCTCCATGGGCAACGATACGCCGCTGGCGGTTCTCTCGAACAAGCCGCGCCCGCTCTACGACTACTTCAAGCAGCTCTTCGCCCAGGTGACGAACCCGCCGCTCGATGCCATCCGCGAGGAAATCGTCACCAGCGCCTACACCACCGTGGGCAGCGAGGGGAATCTGCTAAGGCCCACGGCCGAGAGTTGCCGCCAGATCTCGATCGACAACCCGATCCTCGACAACGACCAGTTCGCGCGCCTGCAGCAGCTTGATGGAAGCAACGGCTACAAGGCCGTGACCCTCCCCATGCTCTTCAAGGCCGCCGACGGCGCCAAGGGTCTCAAGAAGGCCATCGATACCCTGCGCAAGGATGCCGCCAAGGCAATCAGCGAGGGAGCGAACGTGCTCATCCTCTCCGACCGCGGCGTCGATGCCGAGCACGCGCCGATTCCCGCACTGCTGGCCTGCGCAGGCGTACATCACTACCTGGTGAGCAAGGGCAGCCGCACGCGCGCCGGCCTGGTGATCGAGTCGGGCGAGCCCCGCGAGCCGCACCACTTCTGCCTGCTGGTCGGCTACGGCGCCAGCGCAATCAACCCGTATCTGGTGTTCGAGTCCATTGACGACATGATCCGCGACGGTTCCATCGACGATGCCAAGCTCGACCACGAGAAGGCCGTCTACAACTATCGCAAGGCGATGAAGAAGGGCATCATCAAGGTGATGTCGAAGATCGGCATCTCCACGATCCAGAGCTATCGCGGCGCGCAGATCTTCGAGGCCGTCGGTCTCAACCATGACCTCGTCGACAATTACTTCACACACACGGTCTCGCGCATCGAAGGCGCGGGGCTCGATGCCATCGCGAACGAGACCCTGACCCGTCACGACAAGGCCTTCCCGAAGGGCAACGTCGTGCATCCGCACCTGGACTGGGGCGGCCAGTACAAGTGGCGCCGCAACGGGGAGTTCCACCTGAACAACCCCGAGACGATCGCCCACCTGCAGCACTCGGTGCGATCGGGCAATTACAAGCAGTTCAAGAAGTACACCGCCGCGATCAATGAGAACAGCCGCCACCTGTGCACGCTGCGCGGCCTGTTCGAGCTGATTCCCTCGAAGAATCCGATTCCCATCGACGAGGTGGAATCGGCCGAAGAAATCACCAGGCGATTCAAGACCGGCGCCATGAGCTTCGGCTCCATCAGCGCCGAGGCCCACGAGACGCTGGCCATCGCGATGAACCGCATCGGCGGCAAGAGCAACACCGGCGAGGGCGGCGAGGATCCCGCACGCTTCAACCCGCTGCCCAACGGCGACTCAAAGCGCAGCGCCATCAAGCAGGTTGCCTCGGGCCGCTTCGGCGTAACCAGCCACTATCTGGTCAACTCCGACGAGATCCAGATCAAGATGGCCCAGGGCGCCAAGCCCGGCGAGGGCGGCCAGCTTCCCGGCCACAAGGTGGACGAGAACATTGCCCGCGTGCGCCATTCGACGCCGGGCGTGGGCCTCATTTCGCCCCCGCCACACCACGACATCTACTCGATCGAGGATCTGGCCGAGCTGATTCACGACCTGAAGAACGCCAACAACAAGGCGCGCATCAACGTGAAGCTCGTCGCGGAGGCCGGCGTGGGCACCGTCGCCGCCGGCGTCGCGAAGGCGCACGCCGACGTGGTGCTCATCTCCGGCCATGACGGCGGCACGGGCGCTTCCCCGCTCACCAGCCTCAAGCATGCCGGCGGGCCGTGGGAACTGGGCCTTGCCGAGACGCACCAGACCCTCGTGATGAACGACCTGCGCAGCCGCATCGTCGTGGAGACCGACGGTCAGCTCAAGTCCGGCCGCGACGTCGTGATCGCCGCGCTGCTGGGCGCGGAGGAATACGGCTTCGCCACCACGGGCCTGATCGCCATGGGCTGCATCATGATGCGTGCCTGCCACCTGAACACCTGCCCGGTGGGCATCGCCACGCAGGATCCGCGGCTTCGCGAGAAGTTCGAGGGCAAGCCCGAGCACGTTGTGAACTTCTTCAAGTTCATTGCCGAAGAAGTGCGTGAGATCATGGCCGAGCTCGGCTTCCGCACCATCAACGAGATGATCGGCCATACCGAGAAGATCGACGTGCGCAAGGCAGTGGATCACTACAAGGCGGCGGGCCTCAACCTCTCGCCGATCCTGCACCGTCCCGATCCGGGCCGCGAGGTGGGCATCTACTGCCAGATCCCGCAGGACCATGGTCTGGAAAAGGCGCTCGACAACGAGATCATCGAAAAGTGCAAGCCGGCGCTTGAGAACAAGGAAAAGGTCGAAATCTCCCTGCCGGTGCGCAACATCAACCGCGTCGTGGGCACCATGCTCGGCGCGGAGATCAGCCGCCGCTACGGAGCCGAGGGCCTTCCCGACGGAACGATCAAGATTCACCTCAAGGGCTCGGCCGGCCAGAGCCTGGGCGCCTTCGTACCCAGGGGCGTGACCATCACTGTCGAGGGCGACGCCAACGACTACGTGGGCAAGGGCCTCTCGGGCGGACGCATCGTGGTCTATCCCTCGCCGGACGCGACCTTTGTTCCCGAGGAGAACATCATCACGGGCAACGTGAACTTCTACGGCGCCACCAGTGGTGAGGCCTTCATCCGCGGCGTCTCGGGCGAACGCTTCTGTGTTCGCAACTCCGGTGTGCACGCGGTCGTCGAAGGCATCGGCGATCACGGCTGCGAATACATGACCGGCGGCCGGATGATCTGCATTGGACGCACCGGGCGCAACTTTGCGGCCGGCATGAGCGGCGGTGTCGCCTACATCCTCGATGAGGCCGGCGACTTCCACACCCGGTGCAACAAGGAAATGGTGGACCTCGATCCCTTCAACCAGGAATCGGACATCGAATTCGTGCGCGGCATGATCGAAAAGCACGTCAAATACACCGGCAGCAAGCGCGGCCAGTGGGTGCTCGACAACTTCGAGGATCTCAAGTCGAAGTTCGTGAAGGTCATGCCGGTGGATTACAAGCGCGTGCTGGCCGAACAGGCAGGCAAGAGCATGGCGGCAGCGGGGTAAGGTACCAATGGGAAAGATTGGCGGATTTCTTGAATACGAGCGCAAGGGCATTCCCGAGAGGGATCCGGCCGAGCGCAAGAGCGACTACAACGAGGTCTACGAGCGTCGGCCCCTGCCCGAGCTGCAGGAACAGGCCGCGCGCTGCATGGACTGCGGCACGCCTTTTTGTCACACGGGCTGCCCGCTGGGGAACCTCATCCCCGACTGGAACGACGGTGCCTACCGCGGCCAGTGGGACGAGGCCATCTTCCGGCTCCACGCGACCAACAACTTCCCGGAATTCACCGGTCTTGTCTGCCCGGCGCCCTGCGAGAATTCCTGCGTGCTGGGCATCAACGAGCCCCCGGTCTCCATCAAGCAGATCGAGTACGCCACCATCGACGAGGCCTTCCTCGCCGGCAAGGTGAAGCCCCAGCCCGCAGCGAAGAAGACCGGCAAGAAGGTCGCCGTCGTGGGCAGCGGCCCGGCGGGCCTTGCCGCCGCGCAGCAGCTCTGCCGCGCCGGCCATGACGTGACCGTCTTCGAGCGCGCCGACCGCATCGGCGGCCTGCTCCGCTACGGCATTCCGAACTTCAAGCTCGAAAAGCACATCGTCGACCGCCGCCTCAAGCAGATGGAGGAAGAGGGCGTTGTCTTCAAACCGAGCACCAACATCGGCGTGGACATCGACGCCAACGATCTCAAGAAGGACTTCGACGCGGTCGTCCTCTCAGGCGGCGCCACCCAGGCCCGCGATCTCCCCATTGAGGGTCGCGAGCTCGAGGGCGTCCACTTCGCCATGGATTTCCTGACCCAGCAGACCAAGGTCGTCGAAGGCGACCAGATCGACCCGTCCGAGCGCATCAGCGCCGAGGGCAAGAACGTCGTCGTCATCGGCGGCGGCGATACCGGCGCCGACTGCGTGGGCACCTCCACCCGTCAGGGCGCCAAGCAGGTCATTCAGCTCGAACTGCTCGACCGCCCCACCGACGAGCGCCCGGGCGACAACCCCTGGCCCCAGTGGGCGCGCATCTACCGCATGAGCTACGCCATCGCCGAGAACGGCGAGCAGAAGTATTCGGTTTCCACCAAGCGCTTCATTGGCGAGGACGGCAAGCTCAAGAAGCTCCACTGCGTGGAGATCGAGTGGCTTCCCTCCGAGAACGGCGGGCGCCCGCAGATGAAGGAAGTCGAAGGCAGCGACTTCGAGATCGACGCCGATCTCTGCTTCCTGGCCATGGGCTTCCTGGGGCCCGAGAAGGAAGGCATGCTCACCCAGCTCGGCGTGGAACTCGACGAGCGCGGCAACGTGAAGACCGGCGAGGATCGCCAGACCAGCGTGCCGGGCATCTTCGCCGCCGGGGACATGCGCCGCGGCCAGTCGCTCGTCGTCTGGGCCATCGCCGAAGGACGCGACGCCGCCTACCACGTGGACAAGTTCCTCATGGGCCGCAGCTACCTCGACGTCCCCGGCGAGAACGCCAACTACTCCATGCGCTAGGCGCGACCAAGCAGCCAAAGAAAAGGGCGAGCCGGAAGGCTCGCCCTTTTTGTTTCTTGCCACCGAGGGTGCAGAGCTCACGGAGAGAAGAGTTTGAAACCACAGATGAACACAGACGCACACAGATAGGCTGCTGTTTCACCTGTCATCCCGCCACTTCGCTCGGGATGACGGATTTGGCTTCTATCCGTGTTCATCTGTGTGCATCTGTGGTTCCTTCTTTCAGCTTGCTCCGTGAGCTCTGTGCCCTCTGTGGCAAACAAAAAGAGCGCGGCGCCGGTGGGCCGCGCTTTTCGTGAATCAGAGGGGCGCTCTCTACATCGCCTTGGCGAGGTAGGGCAGCACGGTGCGGCCGTAGTCGATGCTCGGCTTGTAGTGCTGGAACAGGCCGCCGAGGGTCCCGAAGACTCTTGCGAGCATGATGAACTCGGCGGGCAGCTTCATCACGGGGTCCTTGGCCATCGCCTCGATGACTTCGGCAGCCTGGGCGAACATTTCTTCCTTGGTGGGCCATGCGAAGTCGGCGCCGTGGCTGGCGGCGTCGCGGATGATTGCCAGGAAAACATCGATGAAGGCGTGCAGGGTGCCCGTGTCGCCGCTGCGGGTGGCGAAACCGAGTTCGGTAAGCAGGCGGTCGGTCGTTGCGCGGTCGCCCGTCATGATCGACTGCATGAGCTTCATGTAACCCTTGCGGTAGGTCTCGGGCAGGGCCTTGGTGCAACCGAAGTCGAGCAGCACGACATCATCGTCGGCCGTGACCAGGAAGTTGCCCGGGTGGGGGTCGGCCTGGAAGAGGCCTGCTTCGAGCACCTGCTTCATGTAGCTCTCGAGCAGTCGGCCCAGAATTTCCGAGAGGCGGTGGCGCGCCTTCTCACCGGCGGCGCCCTCTTCGAGCGCTTCGCCCGCCAGGCGGTCGAGCACCGTGGTAATCTTCTCGCCTTCGACGAAGGTGCTGGTCATCACCTTGTCGGTGCAGAGCTGCGGCACCGGGTGGGGAACGATCACGCCCTCGGCCTCGGCGAAGAGATTGGCGACGGCCTCCATGGCCTTGGCTTCCTCGCGGTAGGCGACCTCGGCGCGGACCATGCTTTTCACTTCTTCGGTGATGGTTTCGTAGTCGGTCGGCGGCAGCATCCCGCTCATGCTCTCGAGGAAGATCTCGAGGAGCGACATGTCGAGCTCGATGAGCTCGGCGATGTTGGGGCGCTGCACCTTCACCGCGACGGTCACACCGTCGAGGGTCACGGCGCGGTGAACCTGCCCGATGCTGGCAGCGGCAATGGGCTCTTCTTCGAACTCGCTGAAGGCCTCGTCGAGGGGCTTGCCCAGCTCGGACTCGATGAGGGCGCGCACGAACTCGAAGGGCTCTGGCGGGACGTCATCCTGCAGGGCCGAGAGCTCGCCGATCCAGGACTCGGGCAACAGGTCGGGACGTGCCGAGAGCATCTGGCCCACCTTCAGGAAGGCGCCGCCCTGCTTGATGCTGGTCTCGAAGAACCGGCGGGCATTGCGGGCATGGAGTTCCTCAAAGGCCTGCGCCGTGCGGCGCCGCGAGAGGAAGGCCGCCTTCGTGCGGAAGAAGCGGTAGCTCGTGGCGATCTTGGTGAGCATCCAGCCGGTAGAGGCCAGCCGGGAGATCCGGCCGGGCCAGCGGCCCGCCTCGTCGGAGAGCTCGCCCACCTGCTTGGAGAATGCTCCCCAGCCCTGTTCCAGGGCCTTCCAGGTGTTTACGGCCTCGTCGGCAAGCGCGCGGGCCTCCCAGGCGGTGGTTTCGATCGTCGCAATGGCCGCGTCCAGCAGGGAGAGCCAGGCCCGCAGGCCTGCCTTCTCGTCCCCCTCAGAGGCCTCTCGCAGGGTCTGGGCGATCTGAGCGGCGTAATCGGGCTTCGGGGTTGAGGTCAATTGCTTATCGGTCATGGCGCCTCCAAGGCGTTCAAGATGTCATATTTTGTATTACATTTTAATACGCACGTCAACGGAAAAGCTGGGCGCCGGAGAAGCACCCACAAAGAAAAAACCCCGCCTCGATGGGCGGGGTTTTCGTTGAGTCGCTCTTGATGCTGCTGGCGCTGGAGCTTATTGCCCCCCGCCATTGGGGTTTGGGAAGTCCAAGCGGACGCGCAGGACCTGGCTGTTGAGGATCTGCTGCAGGAAGATGTTGCGCTCGTCGGTGTTGAGCGGCACGCCCTTGCGATGCAGGCGAACCCGCTTGCCGCCGCCTGCACCGGCGCCGTCATCGCCACCGAATTCACCGGCATCGTCATCGCCGTAGTCACCGCCCTCGCTGGAGAAGGCCGCGTTGCCGACGAACTGCTGGAGAAGCTGCGGGGTCAGGCCGGTCTGCGTGATCTGGCCACCGCTGATCTGGGCGAGGGTTCCGGCCGGGATCTGGGCGCAGTTGCTGCCCAGGCAGAATTCAGCGGCGCCGCTCTCCAGGGCCAGGAAGTCGTTGAGGCCGCCCAGACCCGTGCCCAGGCTCACCGTGGTGCCGCGAATACCGGCCACCGCGGTGGGCGTGGCGATCTGGTATTTGCTCTTCACGGCGCTCGAATACTTGGCCACAACCGCGCGGATCTTGCCGC
>JAGRBM010000325.1 GCA_020434085.1 Chrysiogenia bacterium
GCATGTGACACCTCATGACACACTCGCCCCCCATGATGAGTTTGGGTGAGTTTCGGTTGAGTGGCTGTGGATAAGTTCTGGAGAGAAAATATTTTTCACTGTGCCGGGCGGCCCTGCAAGGGGCAAGTCGGCACAGGACGGTCGCCTCTGGACAGGTTCTCCACAGGCGGCAACCGGCACGAGTCATACACTTCTTACTGCCCCGCTCATGCGGTAGAAACAGACCTCCGTTGATTGTTTGGGGAAGTAGAGGGAATCGCTGATGGCCGAGGGAAGCATTGCAGTCGAGCGCGGCGGGCGCGTGCCGCCGCAGAACATCGATGCCGAGGAGTCGGTATTGGGCGGCGTGTTGCTCAAGAACGACGCCATGGACGAGATCGATTTCCTCGAGCCCGAGGACTTCTACCGCGAGAAGCACCGCAAGATCTTCACCGCGATGCAGGAACTCTCCGACCGCAGCGAGCCCATCGACCTGGTGACGCTGGGGACCTCGCTCAAGGATGCCGGCGACCTGGAGACCGTGGGCGGTGAGGCCTTTCTCGCCTATCTGGCGGGCCGCGTGCCCACTGCCGCCAACGTCGTCTATTACGGCCGCCTTGTCCGCGACAAGGGCCTGTATCGCCGCCTGATTGAAGCCTCCACGGAGATCGCCGCCGCCTCGTACGAGGCCGACGAGCCCGTCAAGAACATGCTCGACAAGGCCGAGGCCAAGATCCTCGAGATCGGCGAGCGCCAGCTTCACAAACCCTTCAGCCCCATTCGCGACGTGGTGCGCAACGCCTTCAAGCACATCGAGCGACTGCAGGAAAACCACCAGGACATCACCGGCGTGCCCACGGGCTTTGCCGACATCGACCATCTGCTCTCGGGCCTGCAGCCCACCGACCTGATCATCCTCGCGGCGCGCCCCTCCATGGGCAAGACCTCGCTCGCGCTCAACATCGCGCAGAACGCCGCGGTGCTGGCCGACATTCCGGTGGCGGTGTTTTCACTGGAAATGAGCAGCGAGCAGCTCGTCATGCGCATGCTCTCATCGGAGGCGCGCATCGACTCGGCGCAGATGCGCCGGGGCTTCCTCAGTGAAAACGCCATCAGCAGTCTCATCGATGCGGCCAGCACACTCTCGGACGCGCCGGTCTATATCGACGACACGCCGGGCATCACGCCGCTGGAACTCAAGGCCAAGGCCCGCCGCATCAAGCGACTTTGCAAGGAAGCGGAGATGGGGCTCGTGGTGGTGGACTACCTCCAGCTCATGCAGGCCCCGCGCAGCAGCGACAACCGCGCCCAGGAAGTGGCCGAGATCTCGCGCTCGCTCAAGGGACTGGCCAAGGAGCTGGGCTGGCCGGTGCTTGCGCTCTCGCAGCTCAACCGCGGCGTTGAAGCCCGCGTGGACAAGCGCCCCATGCTCAGCGACCTTCGCGAATCGGGCGCCATCGAGCAGGACGCCGATATCGTGACCTTCATCTACCGCGACTCGCACTACAACGAGCACGCCGAAGAGCCCAACAAGGCCGAGCTCATCGTGGCCAAGAACCGCTCGGGCGCGACCAAGACCATTCCGCTGACTTTCCTCAAGGAATACACCACCTTCGTCGACTACACCGACGGTGGGGGCTACGGGGCTGCCGGGGGCAACTATGGCGGTGGTGGCAACAGCGGCGGCGGAAGCGGCAGCTACGGCGGGGGCGATTCGGGCAGCTACGGCGGCGGATCGGACTCCGGAGGCAGCTACGGGGGCGGCAGCGGCGGCGATCCGGGGCAGGAAATGGGCTTCTGAGCGCCTCGTTGATCCAAAAATCAATAGAAATTTCAGTGAGTTGAGTCACCCCGCGTTTGTAACAACTCCTTGACACGGGGCCCTGCTCC
>JAGRBM010000326.1 GCA_020434085.1 Chrysiogenia bacterium
CGGGGGCGACGAGGATGACGTCGATGCCGAAGGGGGCGAGCTCGATGCGCATCACTTCGCTGAGCATGTGAATGGCCGACTTGCTGGCGCAGTAGGCGCCGGCAAAGGGCGTGGGCAGGATGCCCACGGTGCTGCCCACATTGACGATGCGGCCGCTGCCCTGTTTGACCATATGGGGAATGGCCGCCTGGGCCAGCGCCACCGGGCCGACCACGTTGGTCTCCAGCTCGCGCCGGAAGTCGGCCAGGTCGACCTCGGCGAGCGGTCCCACCAGGGAGAAGCCTGCGTTGTTGACCACCATGTCGATGCGGCCTGCGTCTTCGTGGATGAGGTGCACGGCGGCCTTGATGGACTCGCCGTCGTTGACATCCAGCGCCACGGCATCGATGCCCTTGCTCTTCAAATCTTCGAGCGCCTCGGGCCTGCGGGCGCTGGCATAGACCCGGTGCCCGCGCGCGGCCAGCTCCAGCGAGAGCGCGCGCCCGATTCCCGAGGAACAACCGGTGATGAGAATGACCTGATTCTTGAGCATGAGAGCCTCCCGTGCGGGGGCGAGTGTAGCATGTTGGGTGATGGTGCGTGGCAGCATTACGGGATAGAGTGGGCGAATGGGTGGTTGCAGGAAACGAAAGCGAATCGTGATGGCGATTGCCGCGTTTCCGGTTGCCTTGGCGGTCTTCTTTGTGCTTTACGCGCAGGCCCTTTCTTCGATTACCGACACCGACAAAATCGACAAGTTTCGTGCCAGCATCGATGCGCATCTCGACGACTTCCTCGCAGACCGGAACTTCGTACGGCGCAAGGGTGTGTTTCCCGAATACGGAAACGAGCATGACGCAGGGCCGTTCCTGAACCCACGCCTTCGCTGGCAGGACCCGGACGGCGAATATGACGACTATCTGCCGCCGCAAGCGCCCGAGGATCAATGGATCATCCTGCCCGAATCATTGGAAACCTTTCTCGACGAATGCGAAGTCGGCGAGTGGACGCAGCGCCTTGACGAACTCGCCGCCATGGAAGTGGATACGTCCTGGATCGGGAAGCTATCAGGGTTCGACCACTGGGAACTGCTTCGGAGCAGCCCCGCGGCGGCCCTGCTTGGCGAAGATCCCGACGTTGGTCAGGTATCGATCCCACATCCGCGCTGGTCGGCGCTGACCGGACAGGCGCGCGTTCATCTTGCGCGCGGCGTAATCAACGGACGGCTGCGTGAGGCGCTGGCGGAAACACGGCACCTGGCGATGCTCGCCTACTCGACGGAAACCCTGATTGGCGCCACGATTGCCAGTGCCGAACTGGGCTTTGAGGCCCGATTGCATGATTCGCTTGCCGCCCGTGAGGCACTGCCGGAATTCGAATGGAAAGTGCTGGACGAGGCCCAGCGTTTTCAGATTCGCCGTTACGTATTTTCAATGGAAAAGCTCTTTTCGCTGTGGACGCCGCCCGACGTACTGGCGAAAATCTTCGTGCCGGGGTCGCCCGCTGTTTGTTCTGCATTGATGAAGGGCATTGATTCCGCTGCAAGTGCTCGCAAGTTCTTCGAGCCACGCTTCCCGTTCGAATCCGACTACCGGCCGGCGTATGCTTTGCTCGACCGGGTCGTTTCGCGGGTTGGCGCCGACTGCCGGCTCACCCACTTGCGCGAGCGCTGGGAGCGCGCGGCAGCCGATCCCTACTCGGTTCGCTACCCGTTCAGTGAAAAACACGATGTTGATCGCTTCAACGGCATGCTGCTGCCCTATGTCCGGCGGGATTTCGGGATCACCTATTTCCAGCCGTATTCAGAGGCGTTCAGCATCTACAAACCCGATAGCTGAAACTCCGTCCCGATTGGTGTACACTCCCAACCCGGTGAGAGCCATCCCTTCGGTGCAATCGTGCGCGCTGCTTTCCTTTCAATGCTGCTGCTCCTGATCGTCGTCCCCGTTCTGGCCGGGGAGCCCACGATCCGCGTGAAGACTTCCTCGGGGATCAGGAAGATCGGTCTGGAGCGCTACGTGCTCGGCGTGGTCTCGGAAGAGGTCTATCCCGACTGGCCGCTGGAGACGCTCAAGGCGCAGGCGGTGGCATCGCGGACCTACGCGATCGTCCGCATGCGCGAGGCGCGAAAGGCCGGGCGCGGCTGGGATGTGGGCTCGGATACCGGGCACCAGGTGTTCTCGACCAAGCCGGTGGACCCGGGCTCGGGCGTGGCGCAGGCGGTGCGCGCAACGAAGGGCGAGGGCGTCTGCTACGAGGGCGAGCCCATCGAGGCGGTCTTTCACTCCAACAGCGGCGGCGAAACCGAGGACGCCTCGGTGCTCTGGGGAAAGAGCGTTCCGTATTTGAGGCGCGTGAAGAGTCCGTGGAGCGCCGAGGGGCCCAACTACTTCTGGACCGAGGACTTCGACGAAGGCGCCTTTCTCAAAAAGCTCTCGGGCCTTGGCGTGCGCGGCAGCCACGTAACGGAGATCCTCGCCCACGGGCGCGAGGGCTCGGACCGCGTGGACTCCCTGGGGATCGAGACCGACGCCGGTTCCTACGAGGTAAGCGGTAAGGACCTGCGAAGCGCGCTGGGGGCCACGGTGCTGCGCAGCCTGACCTTCCAGGTGCGGCTCGAAGGCGGGCACGTGCGCATCCTGGGCAGCGGCGCCGGCCACGGCGTGGGCATGTGCCAGTGGGGCGCCCGCGGCCTGGCCCTCGAGGGCGTGGGCTACCGGCAGATCCTCTCCACCTACTATCCCGGCACCGATTCCTGCGAACTCTATTGAAGCTGGACCATCTCGTGTAGGGGCGGGTAGACCCCGCCCCTACACTATTTTGGTGGTGGTATCGCATCGGAAACAAAACTGGCTGGACAGCCAGCCGGTTTCTTGATACGATCTCCCCCGCTGGCCGATCCCACTCCTGCGGGAGCGGCCGGCTCTCAGGAAAGCCCCCCGACCGGCGTGCCCGGCACGCGGCGGGGAGGCGCAACGGGCGAGCCGGGTGGCTTTGTCACTCCCCTCAGGCGCCCCGCCGCATCAGGGTCCGCGGCGGGAGAGGGGTGTGAAAAGAA
>JAGRBM010000327.1 GCA_020434085.1 Chrysiogenia bacterium
GAGAGCGCGCCGCGAAGGCCTGTGCGGATTCGTGCCCGCGAGGCGGGAACGCGCGACAGTGCTGCGCCGATTCCCCACGAAAAGCCCATCATCGCGGCGATGCCGCTCAGCCCGTAGGCGATGACGTAGGCGAGCGCTGCGGCGCCGCTCTCGAAGGCCAGCGCCGGGAGCATTCCCAGAAGATGCGAGGTTCCCGCCACGCCGTGCAGCATGCCGACACCAAAAGCGGCGCTTGATCCGCGCGGGATTTCGTCCTTGTGAGAGTGCGCTTCACCCGAGAGTCGCGGCGCGACAAAGAGCCGGTGCAGCCCCCACAGGCCGATGCCGATGAGCACCACGCCCACCACGCGCTCTCCCCAGTGGGAGAGGGCCTCCACGTCGATCATCTCGCGAAGCGCCAGCGCCAGCAGGGCGAGGCTCCACGTCCCGGTGGTGTGCCCCAGACCCCACGCCCCGCCGGTGCGCAGCGCGCGGCGGGGCTCGCTCCCCGCCAGCGGTGCCACGGCGGCCATATGATCGGGCCCCGAGAGCACGTGGGCCGAGCCCGCGATGATTCCGGCAGCTACGGCTGTGAACATCTTTACCCCCTAACAGATTCGCGGAAGCTGATCGCCGGTGAGCAGGTCGAGCACCCGCGTGCTGCCAAAGCTCGTGCGACAGACAAGCGACGCGCCACCCTCTTTCGCGCGCTCCCCCACCGCGCCGCAGATCGACGCCGATTTCTCAAAACCGCGCAGCACTTCGAGCGCGCGCGCGGCGTCCTCGCTCGCCACGATGGCGACGAGCCGCCCTTCGTTGGCCAGATAATAGGGATCGAGGCCCAGCAGGTCGCAGACGCTCGCGACCGGATCGCTGACGGGGACCTGCGCCTCTTCGAGGCTCACCCGCACCTTCGCACTCTGTGCCAGTTCGACGAGCGCCGAGACGAGCCCGCCGCGCGTCAGATCGCGCAGGCAACGCACCTTCACGCCCGCTTCGAGGAGCGCCTCGACCACCGCATTGAGTGGCGCGCAGTCGCTCTCCACCACCGAGTCGAGTGCCAGCCCCTCGCGAGCGCAGGCGATGGCCACGCCGTGGCGCCCCAGGTCGCCGCTCACCAGCACCGTGTCCCCGGGCGCGATGTTTGCCGGCGAGAGATCGCGCCCCTCGGGAACGAGGCCCACGCCCGCGGTGTTCACGAAGAGCTCGTCACCCTTGCCGCGCTCGACAACCTTGGTGTCGCCGGTAACGAGCTGCACACCCGCGGCATCGGCGGCGCGCTTCATGGATTCCAGCACCGCGCGAAGGCGCTCGACGGCGAGCCCTTCTTCGACAATGAGTCCGACGCTCAGCGCCAGGGGTCGCGCGCCCGCCATGGCCAGATCATTCACCGTTCCATTCACGGCGAGCGAGCCGATGTCACCGCCGGGAAAGAAGAGCGGACGCACGACGTAGGAATCGGTCGTCATGGCCAGCCGGTGGCCCGGCGGCACGTCCAGCACGGCGCTGTCCATGGAAAGATGCTTTGCGGATACGCCGAGCACCGGACCGATGACTTCTTCGATGAGCCTGCGCATGAGCCGCCCGCCCCCGCCGTGGGCCAGGGTGATGCGCTCGCCCTCGCTCACGGGCGCGGGACAGACAACGCCGAAGGACTTACTCATGTGCCGGTTCCTCGGATGGATGCGCGCGGTGACGGTAGTAGGCGGCGCAGGCCCCCTCGGAGGAAACCATGGGTGCGCCCAGCGGACGCTCGGGCGTGCAACGCACGCCGAACGCCGGGCACTGCTGGGGCTTCTTCACCCCGCGCATGATCTCGCCGGAGATGCACTCGCCCGCCGAGTCGATGTCCGTCTCTTCAGTGAGCCCGAAGCGCCGGGCGGCGTCGAATCGCGCGTATTTCTCGCGCAGCCGCAGGCCGCTCGCCGGTAGCTCGCCGATGCCGCGCCAGTGCTGGGGGGCGACCTCGAAGATCTCGGCGATGAGCTCCTGCGCCGGGCGGTTTCCGCCGCGCTCAACGGCGCGGGCATACTGGTTTTCCACGCGGGCCTCGCCGGCTTCGAGCTGGCGCACGCACAGCAATACGCCCTGCAGAATATCCAGGGGTTCAAAGCCCGTCACCACAATGGGCACGCGGTGGCGCGCGGCGATGGGCTCGTATTCTTCAAACCCCATGACCGTGCACACGTGCCCGGCGGCGAGGAATCCCTGCACGCGGTTGTCGGGGCTGGAGAGAATCGCCTCCATGGCGGGCGGCACCAGCACGTGAGAGACGAGGATGGAGAAGTTCTCCACCCCCGCACGCGCGGCCTGCGCCACGGCCATGGCGTTGGCCGGCGCGGTGGTCTCGAAACCGACGGCGAGAAAGACGTAGTCCTCGCCCGGATTTTCCTTTGCCAGCGCCAGCGCATCAAGCGGCGAGTAGACGATCTCGACGCTGCCGCCCTCCGCGCGCGCGTCCATGAGGCTGCCGCCGTTTCCCGGCACGCGTAGCATGTCGCCGAAGCTGCAGAGGGTGACGCCCTCGCGCCCGGCCAGATCAACGGCCGCATCGATCACATGGCCCGGCGTCACGCAAACCGGGCAGCCCGGACCGTGGACGAGTTCGAGCCCCTTTGGCAGCAGCGAGTCGAGCCCGTAGCGCACGATGGCGTGTGTCTGCCCGCCGCAGACCTCCATGATGGTCCACGGGCGCGTCACGGCCGCGGCGATCTGCTCTGCGCAGGCGCGCACGGCGGCCGGATCGCGGTAGGGGTCGAGGGGTTTCATGTCTCGCCCTTCCCTTCTTCATCGAGGGCGCTGCCAAGATCGGCGAGCACCTGCGCGGCGCGGGCTTCGTCGATTCGCGAGATCCCGACGCCCGCATGGACCAGCACGTAGTCACCCACGCGGGCCTCGGGCAGGAAGGCCAGGCTCACCTCGCGGGTGACGCCGCCAAAATCCACGCGCGCGGTGCGAAGCAGCGCGTCGGCGCCTTCGTCAATCATCGCGACTTTTCCGGGAACCGCCAGACACATGACTCAACCTTCCTTGGCATACCATGCCGCAAGGGCCTGCCCCGCGGCAATGCCGCCGTCACCGGGCGGGACGCGCCGGTGCCAGAAGGGCTCGATCCCGGCGGCGCGGAGCGCCACGATGGCAGACTCGCACAGAATGCGGTTCTGAAAACAGCCGCCGGTGAGCGCAACGCGCGGGGCTTTCAGCTTCGTCGCAACTTCTGCAATGGCACGCGCAAGTGCCCCGTGGAAGTGCGCGGCGATTGCAGGAGCGCCCTCCCCCGCTTCGAGATCGCGCATAATCGCGCGGATCAAGGGTTCCCAGTCGAGAACGATTGCTTCGCCTGAAACCAGCGCAAGCTCGTAAGCCGAATCATCATCGCCCGCCGCAATGCTCTCCAGGCGCATCGCGGTCTCTCCCTCGTAGCGATTCTTTTCGCACAGCCCGAGCAGCGCGGCGACGGCTTCGAAGAGCCGCCCGGCGCTCGTGGTCGTCGGGGCGTTGGGAAGCGAGGCCCACAGCCGCGCTTTCTTCCGAAGCGCCTCGTCCGCAAAGGGTCCGACGCGCGGCAGGTCTTCGCCGTAAATGTCATGGAGCAGTGCCGCCGTCACGCGCAGGGGCTCGCCAATGGCGGCGCGGCCGCCGGGAAGGCGGAACGCCCGCAGGTGGGCGACGCGCTCGAAACGCGCGCCATCTACCCGCAAAAACTCCCCGCCCCAGATCGTCCCGTCGGGCCCCAGCCCCGTGCCGTCCCAGGAAACGCCGAGGACTTCGCCGTCCGCTTCATTGTCGAGCATGCAGGCGAGCACGTGTGCGTGGTGATGCCACACGCGAAGCGGCGCGCCGCTATGCTGAAGCGCCACGCGCGTGCTGCCGTAGTCGGGATGCGCGTCGCACGCGGCGGCAGCGCCGCCGCTTTCATTCTCGGTGAAGAGGTTTTTCAGGTCGCGACCGGCGCGGACCAGCGCGGCGCGGGCGCTCTCGCTATCCAGATCCCCCACGTGCTGGGCGAGCACGACGTATTTACCCGAGAGCAACGCGGGGGCGTTCTTCATGTGCGCGCCGTAGGCCAGCGCATTGCCGCGCGGAGCGGGCACTTCGAGCGGCAGCGGCGCCAGGCCGCGCCCAAGGCGCAGCGTCACCGCGCGGCCGCCGATCACGCGCACCACCGAGTCATCGAGGGGGCGCACAATCTCGCGATTGTGCACGAGAAGAGAATCGGCGATCTTTCCGAGCCGCGCGAGCGCTTCGTCATTGGCGATACACAGCGGCTCTCCCGAGAGGTTCCCGCTCGTCGCGACGACGGGGAAGCCCAGGTCGCCTGCAATGAGATGATGAAGCGGCGAGGCCGGCAGCATCACGCCCAGCGTGGAGAGCCCCGGCGAGAGCGAGGGCGCCAGCGCAACACCCGCTCGCCGCTCAAGCAGCACAATCGGCGCCTCGGGCGAGGTGAGCGCGGCGGCTTCGGCCTCATTGATGTGCGCCAGCGCCCGCGCCGCATCGAGATCCGCCACCATCAGCGCAAAGGGCTTGGCCTCGCGTGCCTTGCGCTCGCGCAGGGCTGCGACCGCCGCTTCATTTCGCGCGTCGCACAGAAGCTGGAAGCCGCCCA
>JAGRBM010000328.1 GCA_020434085.1 Chrysiogenia bacterium
ATGCCGGGTATCTGTCGCGGCCGCGCCACGGTGCACGACTACGATTGCGACGGTACGCCAAACGGTGAGGACGACGACATCGATGCCGATGGCGTGGGCGAAGCCGACAACGCCGACCGTTTCCCCTTCGATCCCACCGAGTTTTCCGACAACGACCTCGACGGCATCGGCGACAATGCCGATCTCGATGACGACAACGACGGCCTCCCCGACGAGCTGGAGTGCCAGCCCGAGGAGATGCTCGCGCTGCTTCGTGAGCAGACTTCCTTCGGCGCGCTCGACTTTGACAATGGCCCCTGTGACGGCAACCCCGACCCGGGCGTGGTGAGCCCGTTGGTGACGGCCGGGGACCTGATCAACGACGTCAACGGCTGCTTTGGCGGCGTCTCCCTGAACTCGCGCCGGTGCACGTTCACCAATCCGCGCTTTCCCGATTCCGATCTCGACGGTCTCTCGGATGGCGCCGAGTGGGCCGCTCTCAAGCAGTTCCTCGGCTGCGCGGTTTCCGAAGAGATCTTCGATGCGGGCTGCCCGCTCGACGTGGTGACGATCACCTATCCCGATACGAGCGGTCCGATGCTGCCGCCGCTGGCGCTCAAGCAGACCTACCCGCCGCTCGATCCCAACACCGATGCCGATCGCCCCGATGGTGTTCCCATTACGGCCAAGGACGATCCGGCCGCGCTCGACGGATTCGATCCCTCGCCCTACATCGTGGGCACTGCGCTGGACGTCGATTCCGACAACGACGGACTCTCCGACAGTGACGAGCGTTTCTACGGGACCAACCCCTTCCGCGCCGACAGCGACGGGGACGGCATGCTCGATCGGGCTGAGGTGGCCCGCGACATCGAGGATCTGCCCACCGAGTGCGGCGCGAACTACTGCAGCACGCCCAACCCCGTATTCGAGATCGCGACCTTCGACATCGTCGTGCAGCCCGAGATCAACCTGGTGCACCGTATCTGTCGCTACAATCCGTGCGACCCGCTCCAGCTCTGCGGGCAGTGCACGGGTTCGGGCGTTTTTGTCGGTGGCGCGCTGATGGCGCCGCTGCCGATGGGCACTCCCTCGCTCAATCCCAACGTGGCGGACGTCGATGGCGACGGCATTCCCGACGGGACCGAATCGGCCGGCTTCTCCCTGCGCAACGGCGTGGTCGTGCACACCAATCCGGTGCTGGCCGATACCGACGGCGATGAGGAAGCGCCCAATCCCAACTGCAGCGATCCCGATACCGTCGGCGGCGACCTGTGTGACGGGATCGGTGACGAGGGCACGCCCATCAGCTTCAACGACCGGATCGACAACTGCCCGACCCATGGCAACTCCGACCAGCGTGACTCGGACTTCGACGGAGCCGGTGACGTGCTCACGGATCTCACCTTCCCGGGCGGCGTTCGCACCAGCACGTTCGGCGGCGCGGCCGGTTGCGATCTCAATGTCACGATCCGCCAGCTCTCGGGCATGGATTACGACGGCGACGGTATCGACGACAATCGCGAGGTGCAGCCCCAGGCCGGGCAGATCATTCAGACCAACCCCGGAGACGCCGACACCGACAATGACGGGATCAACGACGGGACGGATAACTGCCCACTCACGGTGAATTCCTTCCAGGCGCTGTTCGAGAACTTCAGCGTTGCAACCGTGCAGAACAGCACGCTCTATTCGATCCAGGTGCGCAGCACCGACCTGAGCGGGCCGAGCGTGACGACCCAGACGGTCAGCTACATGTCGGACGCCGATGCCACCAAGCCGGAGATCCTCTGCGGGCTCGAAACGCAGCTTACCCTGGCGGGAATCCCCGGCGTCCTGCACAACACGATCCCGCTCGATTGCCCCAATCTGGTTTCGCTTCCCGGGGAGCCGCGGGTGAAACTGACCGAGCAGAACTCGACCTTCGAGCTGGAGATCCTTTCCCAAACGGCGAACCTCTCGCGCACTTCGGGCACCGGCCAGCTCAATCAGGACGAGGACAAATACGGCGCGGCCTGTGACAGCGACGATCTCGATCGCAGCGGCGGCCACCAGATCTTCCTGAACACGAACGATCCCGACTTCGACGGATTGATGGATTACGAAGAGAACTTCGGCCTGCGTCTGGGCGGATTCCGCACCTCAACCACGCGCGCCGACAGCGACGGCGACGGGATCATCGACTCGGTCGACAACTGCCCGTGCGCATCCAACCCTGCGCAGGAAGACGATGACCTCGACGGAATCGGCGATGTCTGCGAGTCTTCCTTCGGCGTTTCCTGTCAGTAGAGAGTGCCGATTCGAAAAGGTAGGGGCGGGGTTCACCCGCCCTTTGTTTGTGCCATTACGTAACAAGGGCGGGTAGACCCCGCCCCTACACATACAAACCAAAATGACCGTCAGGATTCCACGACCAAACAGGCGACTTCGTGGCCCTGTTTGGTCTCCAGGGCGGGGTCGGTTTCGTGGCAGCGGTCCTGCACCTGGCTGCAGCGGTCGGCGAAGCGGCAGCCGGGTTTGAGGCGGCGCAGGTCGGGCACGTGGCCGGGAATACTGGCCAGCCGGGCGCCCTCGCGCTTGGTCGAGCCGGTGACCGGATCGGGGCGCGGGATCGCAGCGAGCAGGCCGCGGGTGTAGGGGTGCAAGGGGTTTTCGAAGATCGCTTCGGTGCCCGAACGCTCAACGATGCGGCCGGCATACATGACAGCCACCTCGCCGTGCATCTCGGCGACGACGCCCATGTCGTGGGTGATGAGCAGCACGGCCAGTCCGCGTTCTTCCTGCAGCTTCAGAATCAGTTCGAGGATCTGCGCCTGGATGGTCACATCGAGCGCCGTGGTGGGCTCGTCGGCGATGAGCAGGGCCGGATCGCAGGCGAGCGCCATGGCGATCATCACGCGCTGGCGCATGCCGCCCGAGAGCTGGTGGGGATAGTCCTTCATCCGCTGGCGCGGGGCGGGAATGCCCACCTGGTCGAGCAGCTCTGCCACCCGGTCGGCGGCCTGCGCCTTGTTCATGCCCAGGTGCAGGCGCAGCACTTCGGCGATCTGGTTCTCCACCGTATAGACCGGGTTGAGGCTGGTCATCGGTTCCTGAAAAATCATGGCAATCTGCTTGCCGCGGACTTTTCGGATCTCGCTTTCGGGGAGGCTGAGCAGATCCTGCCCGTCGAAGCGGATGGCGCCCGACTCGATGCGGCCCGGCGGGTTGGGAATGAGGCGCAGCAGCGAGAGGCTGGTCACCGACTTGCCGCAACCCGACTCGCCCACCAGACAGAGCGTCTTGCCCCTGTCGATGGAAAACGACACGCCGTCGACGGCCCGAAGCGGGCCGGCATCGGTCCCGAAAGACACGACGAGATTTTCGACTTCGAGAAGTGCCATGGATTGCAGAGACCTAGAGGTTCTTGAATTCTTCGATGAACTCTTCTTTGGTGATGAGTCCCTTGCGCGAGAGCAGGCGCAGCAGGGCGAGCATTTCCTTGGAGGGACGCGGACGGCCGTCGTCCCTGCCTTCCATCTTTCCGTCTGCAGAAAGAGTGACTTCCTCGCGATGGGTCAGCTCGGACTTGGGCTCGTGCTGGGGCCTGGCCGCATCAGGAGCCAGTCGCATGGGGATGGGCTGAAGCTCATCCTTGCCTTCGCTTTCGATCCCGGATTCGGCGACCGGGCCGCCGTGATAGTAGCGGCGAATCGCATCCTGAATCTGGGACTCCATGGCAATCACGGGCTTGACCATGTGACCGGTCGCGAACTGGAGCTCGTCGAGAACGCCCAGGTTGGCCGGGTCGCTCATGGCAAGATACAGCACCTTGCGATTGCCCTCTTCCTTGAGCATGACGGGAATGATGCCGTGCTTCTCGGCCTTTTCGACCGCAACGATCTTCACCACTTCGGCGGGAATGTCCGTGGTGCGCAGGTTCACGTTGGGGATCTTGAGCTGGCTCGAAAGGGCCTTGGCCATCACTTCCTCGGTCACGAAACCGAGCTTGACCAGCGTGGTACCCAGCCGGGCACCCCAGCGTTGCTGGTCGGCAAGGGCACTGCGGAGCTGGAACTCGTCGATGACTCCGGCATCGACGAGGATCTCTCCGAGACGTCTGCGCTGTGTGGCCATGAATTCTCCCTTACGGATTCCCCGGAAGCGGCTTTTTGACCCGCTCCCGTCTACTTAGTCAGGTTTTGCCGCGCGGCGCAATGCCGCCACATATTCTTCGCGGGTCAGGACGCCCTTGCTCTCGAGCAGCTCCAGCAGCACACGGATTGCCACCAGCTCTTTGGAGGGCCCGGCCTCATCACTCGTCTTGTCGGGCAGGTTCTCGACCACACCCACCAGTTCAAAGCTCGGGTCCTCTGCCATGGCGTCCTCTCGGGCAGCTTCTTCAGGGTCTTCTGGAATGGGGCCGGCTGCTTCGAGATGCGCGTTGGCCGCCGGCACTTCCTGCCAGGTCTCGGCCGGTTCGACTTCCAGCTCCACCTCGGGCAGGTCGGAATCGTCGGCCGCCGCGCTCGTGTCGACTTCGAGTTCCGTCTCTGGGGGCGGCGGGGGCGCGGGGGCCTCTGCCGGCTCGGCCGGGGGATTCTCGCGCAGGGGGTAGAGCTCCTGCCCGATGGAGTCGCGCATGGTGGCCGAATCCAGGGCCACCGACCGGAAGGGGGTGGCCTTTTGGTCGTAAGCGGCCTCGATGGCGCGCTCGAGCTCGCGCTCGCCGCTGACGAGGCGCAGGAATTCGACGCCCGCCATATCGGGGCGCAGCATCAGCTTGTCCACGCTCTCGGGATCGGAGAGCGCCACTTCGAGCAGGGTCTGGCCGCCGCGCTCTTCGAGTCGCAACGGCAGGACGCGGTTTTCCCAGGCGTCCTGAAAATCGAGTTTTTCGAGAGCGGCGGGCTGGGGCGCGCGCAGCCGGTCGCGATCGGCCACGCCCAGGCTGTAGCCGCGCGAGAGCAGGTGCAGGACCCGGCTCTCGGGCACGAGGCCCATGCGCACCAGCGAGCCCGGCAGCGTGCCACCGGCCCGGCGCATGCGCTTTCGCGCCGCCGAGAGCTGGAGCGAATCGATCAGTCCGGCATCGAGCAGGATTCGCTCTGTCTGGTCAGGATGTGGATTGGCCGCCACGCAACTCTACCCTCAAGTACAGGGGATGTATCAGCTTGCACCCGGAGCGCCGCGCGGCGCTCACAGATCCCCGCCTTTGCCGTGGTGACAGAAGGACTCAGGAGTATACGGGAAAAACGGGCGGCTTTCCAACCCCCTGAAATGTGGGGGAAAAGAGGAGAACGCGGCGTGAGCCACTTCACAATTCAGCGCTTCCCCCGCGCCGGGGGAAGCTGCCCGGCAGGGCAGAAGGGGGGCTGAAAGAGCCCCCTCAGTCCGCTTCGCGGCCGGCTCCCCCGGTCGCGGGGGCGCGCTGAGCGGTTCGCCTGCGGCGACTTCTACCTCGCCAGCCTCGGGTCCGTCGCGTCGCGCAGGCCCTCACCGACGAGGTTGAAGGCGGTAATCGTGATGAAGATCGCCGCGCCGGGGAAGACGGTGAGCCACCAGGCGAACTCGATGTAGGCGCGCGACTGGGAGAGGGCCTCGCCCCAGGATGCCGTGGGCGGCGGGACGCCAAAGCCCAGGAAGGCCAGCGAGCTCTCGACCAGGATGGCGGCGGCAATGCCGAAGGTGGCGCTCACCATGGCCGGCGCCAGGGAGTTGGGCAGGATGTGGCGGAAGATGATGCGTGAGTTCGCGACGCCCAGCGAGCGGGCGGCCTGCACGTAGTCCATGGTTCGGACCTTGAGCACTTCGGCACGGATGAGCCGCGCGATGCCCGTCCAGCTGGTCAAGCCGATCACCACCATGATGATCATCATGCTCGGTG
>JAGRBM010000329.1 GCA_020434085.1 Chrysiogenia bacterium
CGCGCTGGTTTCCATGAACCGGTCGAGGCTGGGATTGACCGAGCCCTCGATCGAATTTTCAAGCGGCACGACACCGTAGTCGACGTTGCCGCGCTCGACCGCGCCGAAGACGTCCTCGATGGTCTCGCAGGGGGCGAACTCCGGACAGGTGCCAAAGTGCTTGCGCGCGGCCTGGTGGCTGAAGGTCGTCTCCGGCCCAAGGAACGCGATGCGCAGCGGGCGCTCAAGTGAAAGACACGCCGAGATGATCTCTTTGTAGATGCCCTCGACCGCTTCGTTGGAAAGCGGCCCGGCGTTGTTCGCAAACAGGCGGTCGAGAATCTGGCGCTCGCGCTCGGGAATGTGGATGGGCGAGTCGGTGCCGTCCTTGGTGCGTCCCACGGCGGCGGCCTGCTCGGCACGCTCGGAGAGCAGCACGAGGATCTCGTCGTCGATCTCGTCGATGCGCTTGCGGAATTTGGCCAGTGCGGCGGCGCTCACGGGCTTCACCTTCTTCGCAGGCGCAGCCTTGCGGGCAGCGCTCTTCTTCGATGTTTTCTTCTTCGTCGCCACGACTTTGCCTTAATTCTTCTCGGTAATGGCCGATTGGGTCATGGCACGATAGCGCGCGCGGCGCCGGGTAAGAAGGGCTTTCTGATCGAGACCGCACAGCTCATCAAGGCAGGCGCTGATCGCTGCCCCGGCGCTGTCCATGAAGGCGCCCGGATCGCGATGGGCACCGCCAGCGGGCTCGGTGACGAGCTCATCCACGATTCCGAACTCCTTGAGCGAGGCCGCGTCCCCGCGAAGGGCGCGCGCGGCCTCGGGTGCCTGGGCAGCGTCTTTCCAGAGGATGGCCGCGCAGCCCTCGGGCGAGATCACGCTGTAAACCGCGTTCTCGGCCATGAGGACGGTGTCGGTGGAGGCCAGCGCCAGCGCGCCGCCCGAGCCGCCCTCCCCGATCACCAGAGAAACAGAAGGTACCGGGGTATCGAGGAGCTTCAGGATGCTCTCGGCGATGGCCTGCGCCTGACCGCGCTCTTCGGCCTCAAGCCCCGGGAAGGCGCCCGGGGTATCGACGAAGGTGACGATGGGGAGCTGGAAACGCCCCGCCATTTCCATCAGGCGCTGGGCCTTGCGGTATCCCTCGGGCCGGGCCATGCCGAAGTTGCGGTGCGCGCGCTGCTCTGCGGTGCGCCCTTTCTGCTGGCCGAGTACGACGACGGCGCGGCCGCCAAGGCGCCCCA
Organism: Chrysiogenia bacterium; assembly: GCA_020434085.1. Classification (NCBI taxonomy): domain Bacteria; kingdom Pseudomonadati; phylum Chrysiogenota; class Chrysiogenia; species Chrysiogenia bacterium. Next base: position 1,227 of record JAGRBM010000329.1, read on the forward strand.
GCCCGCCAATGATGGCCGGGTCCTCACCGAAGAGCCGGTCGCCGTGGAGCGGCTCGAACTCGGTGATGAGGCGCTCGATAAAATCGAGGGTGTAGGGGCGCTCGGGATGGCGCGCGAGCTGCACCCGCTCCCACGGGGAGAGCCCGTCGTTGATCTTCTGCAGAAGGGCGTCGCGCTCTGTAAGCGCGGCGTCATGCTCGGCCGAGCCCGGCTTAAGTGCCACGAGTTTTTCGTCCAGCGGACGAACCTCGATCTCGAATGCCAGATACTTTCGCGTGGGTGCTTCGTTCATTGAGTCTTTCTCTCTGGTCGGCGCACTCTCATGCGCCGTCCCCCTCCCAGATCCGCCGGGCCGCTTCGATGAAGGCAGCCGGTCCCTGCGTCGCATCGAGCCACGTGACGCTCTGATCGCCGCGCCACCAGGTGAGCTGGCGCTTGGCGTAGCGGCGTGTGTCGCGCGCGAGCGTTTCAAGCAACTGCGCTGCATCGAGCTCGCCGCGAAGGTGGGCGAGCACGTGCCGGTAACCGATGCTCGAGAGCGCCCGGCCCTCAGCCTTGTAGCCCATGGCCAGCAGGCGCTCAACTTCGCCGATGATCCCCTGCGCAATCATCTTCGCACTTCGCGCGTCGATGCGCTCGTAGAGCGTCTCGCGCGGGACGTCGAGCCCCAGGCAGCGCACGTCCAGGCGCGGGGCGGCAAAACCATGTTCGGCCTGCCAGTCGCTGAGCGCCCGACCCGTCTGCTCGAAGACTTCAAGCGCCCGGGTGATGCGCTGGCGGTCGTTGATCTCCAGCCGGGCCGCCGCCTGCGGGTCTACTTCACTCAGCGCAGCGTGGATCTCTTCGGGACTGGCGCCCTCAAAGCGTTCGGCAATTTGCGCGCGAATCTCCGGCTCCGTGGGCGGCGCCCCGGCCAGCCCGTAGACCAGCGCCCGCAGATAGAGTCCTGTGCCGCCCACGAGGATGATCCGCTCGCCCTTTTCGAGCAGCCCCTCGATCAGCTCACCCGCGGCCCGGGCGTAATCGCCGGCTGTGGGTTCAAACTCCGGCGTGCCGTATTCATAGAGGTGATGCGGCGCGCGCGCGCGTTCGTCGGCACTCGGCTTTGCCGAGCCGATCTCCAGGTGCGCGTAGAGCTGCACCGAGTCGTAGTTGATGATGTGGGCCCCGAAGCGCTCGGCAAGAGCGAGCGAGATGTCGGTCTTCCCGCTGGCCGTGGGACCGACAAGAGTAATCAGCGCGGGGCCCCGATGTTCGGTCGGGGCGTTCATGGGCTGGAGTGTAGGGCCCGTCCACGTCCACGTCCACGTCCACGTCCACGTCCACGAAAGACGACCACGTAAACGAGAAGAAGACGCGAATGCGTCCGTGGACGTGGACGTGGACGTGGACGTGGACGAAAAAACAGCAGTTGCGTCTCAGCGCAAGCTCACAACGTCCGCTTGAACAGGTGCTCGATCTCGGCGCGGGTGAATTCCTTGACCACCGGGCGACCGTGGGGGCAGTGGGCGGCGAAGTCGATCTCGTCCATCTGACGGAGCAGGCTGCGGGCCTGGTCTTCGCTGAGTGCCGTGGGACCGCGAATGGCGCCGTGGCAGGCCATTCTCGCGCACAGGTCCTCGATGGCCTGGTCGCCGGCGCGGCTTCTGCCGTATTCGATCATTTCGGCGGCGGCGTCTTCCAGGAGGGCCTTGACCGGACGGTGCGCCAGCGGGCCGGGCACCGCGCGCACCAGCACGGTGCCGGTGCCGTAGTCTTCGAGCTCGAATCCGATGCGCTCGAGATCGTCCTTGGCTTCGAGCAACGCGGCCGCCTCGGAGGCGCCCAGCTCGACAGGCTCCGGCACCAGCAGCATCTGCGCACCCTTGCCGCCGCTTCCCAGCGCGGCGCCGCGCAGGCGCTCATAGGCGATACGCTCGTGGGCGGCGTGCTGGTCGATGAGGTAGAGGGCTCCCTCGCTCTGGCAGAGCAGGAACTCGTTGTGAAACTGGCCGACGATGTCGAGGTTCGTAAAGAAGCCGGGCCGGGCCTCTGGCTCGGCGCCCGCTTGCGGCCACTCCTGCGCGAGCGCAGCACCGCCGGCCTGTTCATAGGATACCGGCACCGGGCGCGGGCCGCCGCCGCTCATGTAGCGCTCGAAGGTCGAGGAGCTGCGGCGATTGTACTGATAGCCGCCCTGGGTTTCTTCGATGCGGTGCTGGCGAGCAGCAATCTCCTCGCCCGTCTCGGTGTCGTATTCCACGGGGCGCATCGAGCGCTGGGGCGCCCACGGCGCGTCTTCGAGCACGGTGGAAATTGCCTTGTAGAGCGAGCCGTAGAGCGCGCTGGCCGCGCGAAAACGGACCTCGGTTTTGGTCGGGTGAATGTTTACGTCGACCGCTTCGGGATTGATCCGAAGATTGAGAATCACGGTCGGGTATTTTCGCTCGACGATGACCTCGCGGTAGGCATTCTGCACCGCATGCGCCAGGGAGCGGTCGCGAATGGGGCGACCCTCGACGAACAGATAAATGCTGCGCGTCGTGCCGCCGAGCAGGTTTGGTGAGCCCACCAGTCCCTCCCAGCGCACTTCGTCGCCGGCGGCCTCTCCTTCCCAGAGCAGCGGAAAGAGCTCCCCGCGCGCCTTCTTTCCCAGCAGCGCCACGACGCGCTCGGAAGCTTCATTGGTTGCCGGCGCTTCGAGCACGCTCTGTCCATTGTGTCGGACGAAAAAACCTACATTGGGGCGAACCAGTGCGAGCTTGGTGAGCAGGTCCAGGCAGTGGGAAAGCTCCGTGGCGTCGGTCTTTAGAAACTTGCGGCGCACCGGCGTATTGAAGAACAGCGAAGCGACCTCGATGCGTGTGCCCTCCGGGGCGCTGATCGGTTCGAACTCGCCCATGGCACCGCCTTCGATGCGCACCTCCCAGGCGTGCTCGTCCTCTGCCGTGCGACTTCGCAGGCGAAACTTGCTGATGGAGGCAATGCTGGGGAGCGCCTCGCCGCGAAAGCCCAGCGTGGAAATCCGGTGCAGGTCGGCCTGCTCGGTGATCTTGCTGGTGGCATGTCGCTCGAGCGCCACCGGAATTTCTTCTTTGGGAATGCCGCAGCCGTTGTCGGAGATGACGAGCAGTTCCTTGCCGCCGCGCTCGAGTTCCACCTCGATGCGCGTGGCCCCGGCATCCAGGGAATTCTCCACGAGTTCCTTGAGCGCGGCCGCGGGACGCTCGACCACTTCGCCGGCGGCGATCTGGTTGACCAGTGATTCTGGGAGACGGCGGATCGGCATCGGCCCAGCCTAGGCCCGGTGCGGCGCCGGTGGCAAGGCCCGCCAAACGCGCGCAAAGCGCATCAGGGAAGCGGATCGGGGGGCAGGAAGATAATGTCGCGGATCTCGCTGGCCGGATCGCCAAGGCGCTGGCAGCTCACGCTCAGATCCGGCGGGCTCGCCCGGTTGAAGGTGGGGCTTGCCAGGTTCACCACATAGAGGTTCGCCTCCACCGGATCGCCCGAGGGGCAGACATAGTCGAGATCGCAGTCGGAGGGGCCGCCGCCTGCGATCTCAAAGCGAAGGCGCCCGTCGGCGACATAAAGTCCGTTGCCGCCCACGCTCATGCGACCGGCGCAGCCGCCCACGTCGAGGCTGCCGGGCAGGGTCGCGACCTTATCGGGTGCGTGATAGGAAATGCTCGCCGTCGGGCTGGCCGGCGGCGCAAAACCGTAGCTGTAGGGCGCCACGTCGAAGACTTCGATGCCGTCGCCGCTCACGCCGCGTTCGGTGCTCACAAAGAGCAGGTTGCCGTGCAGTTCGAGATTGACCGGCGGATTGCTGAGCGCTTCAGGGTTAAAGCCCGGCTGGAGCCCGCGCAGGTCGCGCGGCAGGCAGGTGAAGCTGCCGCAGCCGCGATCGCGCCAGAGCGGCGCCATGTCCAGCGCGGTCAGCACGTGCGTTGAATTTCCGATGGAACCCGCCACAAAGGCCAGGTCCCCCTGGATCGCCACATCCTGCACGTCCGAGGGAGAACCCGCATCGAGCGGGATGAGCACGGCCGGGTCCTCGATGTCGAGGTCACAACCAAGCCCAGCAAGGAACTGACCGGGGAGCAGGTTGTCGGTATCGACCACCGCCAGCGAGGGGCCGCCACTGTAGAATCCGATGAGCACCACACCATCGCGCGCCGCCATGGAAGTCGGAATCGCGGTACCCGACTGGGCGGCGGTGAAGCTGAGCTTGGCGCCTGCTCCTGAACTCTGGCAGGACACGCCCTGCACTTCGGTGGTCAGGTCGACCTCTTCCATGCCCGCCAGATCCCACGCGCGCAGCTCGTAACCATCGCTCGATCCGGTCTGCAGGATTCCGAAGAGCTGCTGGCGTCCGGGATCGAAATCGAAGGCGACAAATGCGCGGCCGCCGGTATCAAGGCCGTCGATCTGGTAGGTGTCGGGATCGAAATCGATGGGCGCGCGGCCGGTGAAGTCGATCATGCCGAGCGATGCAAGTGACTCACGCCCCACGCGCCCGGGCAGGACGAAACCATTGATCGATCCCATGAATCCGCTGCCGGCATCGCCGACGACCATGCCGTCAAGAACCACGCCTGCCTGCCCGGTTCCGGGTGCGGCAATCAGGGGGTAGTCGATCGCGCTGAAGCCGGAGATGTCATCGGTGTCGTCATAGCGCGCGATGTACTCGCCGCCGAGGACCACTTCCTCAAGAACGGTGACGCTTCCCCGCGGGTTGATCGCAAGCACGCGGGAATCGGGCGTGGCCTCGCCCAGCCGAAGCGAGGAGAAGGAACTGATCTCTCCGATCGGGTTCGAAAGCGCGGATTCCGAGATGCCAAAGCCCCCGTTCCCGATGAGTCCAATGGTCGGATAGAGCGTGGCCACCAGGTCGGGCGAACCGCCCACGCTCCGGCGGAAGACCAGGATTTCTCCGGTCTGCGAACTCAGCAGGTAGGCGAAGCGCGCGGTGGCATCCATCAGCACCGCGCCGGCACCGTTTGGTGACTCCATGTGCAATGCCGTCGGGCTGGTCGGGTCGTTCGACTGCTCGGCCGTAAGTGCGGCGCAGCCGCCCAGCAGAAGGCTCGGGCGGGTGACCGTCGCATCCAGGCAGGAGAGCACATCGAAGGCGCCCACGTGCGTCGCGCCCGCGGCGTCGTTGAGCCCGCCGGTCGAGAAGCTCACGAGCCCGGTCACGTCCGCGCCGTCATCAAGCAGCGCAAAATCCTTGAAGTCCTCGCGGGCCACCGCGGCGGTGCGCGCGGTGCGCACCGACGAGAAGAGAAGGCCCTGGGGAATGTCTCGCTCGCCGGGGTTGCGGATCTCGCTGAGCGGCGCAAAGTCGATGAGCTTGGCCGTGCGAATCACCCGGAATTCGGTCACCGTGCCACCGGGAACGAAGTCGCAGCGGTCGGTGCGGATATAGAAGGTGTTGTTGCTCGCCCCATCCACGCCCGTGATCGGGAAGTGGTAGAGGTGGCTCTGGCCCGAGAACTTCACCACCAGGATGTCACCCGGGAAGAGCGCGTCGTCGGGGGTATCGGCGGTCGCATCGGCTCCCCAGAGGTTGTGCGTGATGCCGCCGCCCGGGGCGCCGTCAAAGACCGTCACGGCCAGATCGCTGGCGCGCGGATAGGAGATCAGGTTGTCGGGATCACGCTGGTTTGGGCCGGCACCCACAAATATAGTTAGAGGGTGCGGCAGGTCGGCGACGCAGGCGATGGGGTACGGGCTCTGCGCCGACGCCGCCGGCACCGAAAGGTTCACGCCGCCGCCCGCGCCGTTGTTCGCAATCGAGGGAGCGGCGCCCGCGGCGATATCCATCTGGTAGACCGGCTGCCACTCGCGATTGAGATTGGCGCTCGACTCGGCCACGTCGCCGCGCACGGAGACCAGCGCCACATCGTCGCGCTCGCCCGCCCC